>PCSG01000072.1:0-4980 GCA_002772195.1 Desulfobacterales bacterium CG23_combo_of_CG06-09_8_20_14_all_51_8
CAGGTCTATGAATCCGCTGTTATCAATGCGGATGCCATCCTGATCATTGTTCGCATTCTGTCCGAAAGCCAACTCAAGGATTTTCTGGATCTGTGCGCACAACTTCGTCTGGACGCGCTGGTTGAAATTCATACAAAAGAAGACGCGGATAAAATAAAAAACACCCCGGCCCGGCTCATCGGCATCAACAACCGGAATCTCAAATCCTTTGACACCGATATCCGCCGGGCAGGCGATTTGGCCGCCGCCTTGAGGCCGGATCAAATCCCCGTTGCCGCCAGCGGCATTTCCACAAAAGACAATATTCAAAAAATCCGGGCGGCAGGCATTCGGCATTTTCTCATCGGCGAAAGCATTGTGCGGGCATCAGACCCGGAAAATTTTATTCGATCCCTCAAAGAATAGTGGAGCAACCCCTGACCATGGATACGATTTATTCACCCACCCACCCCCAGATAAAAATCTGCGGACTGTCGAGCGTTAAAGATGCCTTAAAATGCGCGGAACTGGGCGCAAACGCCATAGGAATAGTATTTTATAAAAACAGCCCGCGCTATATCACGCCGGAAAAAGCCAAAACCATCTGCCGAGCCATTCCCAAGTCCGTCGCCAAAGTCGGGGTGTTTGTGAACGAACCCCTTGCCTCCCTCGTGCACGTGGCCTTTTCCTGCGGTCTTACCGTGCTTCAACTTCACGGGAACGAGCCACCGAAATTCGTCCGGGACCTGATGGACCAGGGGTTTCCGGTGATCAAGGCACTGTATGTGGAAACCCGGCCCAGCATCGCCCAGGCCGATACCTATGGGGCAACGGCTTTTCTTGTGGAATGCACCCAAGGCGTGCTTCCCGGCGGCAATGCCATGGCCTGGAACTGGCGGGATGCCGCGGATTTTGGCAAAAGCCATCCCCTGGTGCTGGCCGGAGGCTTGAATCCGGAAAACGTGGCTCAGGCCATTGATGCAGCCATGCCGGACGCCGTAGATGTGAGTTCCGGCGTGGAATCCGCACCCGGGAAAAAAGACATGTACCGCGTCAAACAATTTATCGAAGCTGTTCAGCGCACAGCCGTAAACGGAGAAATAAGGAGAATTTTCTGATGAATTTCGATATGAATGACCATTCAAAAAACTACCCGAATGCCGCAGGCCACTTCGGCCCTTACGGGGGCCGCTATGTGGCGGAAACCCTCATGCCCGCCCTCATTGAACTGGAAGCGGCCTGTAAAACCCATCTGCCGGACCCTGTTTTTCAGAAGGAACTGAGCCTCCTGCTGAAGCATTATACCGGCCGGCCCACGCCGATTTTTTTCGCCCAGCGCCTGACCCTGTCCCTGGGCGGAGCCGCCATCTACCTGAAACGGGAAGATCTGGCCCACACAGGGGCTCATAAAATAAATAATACTCTCGGCCAGACCCTGCTTGCCCGGTGGATGGGCAAAAAAAAGGTCATTGCCGAAACCGGGGCCGGCCAGCACGGAGTTGCCACCGCCACCACGGCGGCCCTGTTCGGCATGGAATGCAAAATTTTCATGGGCGTTGAAGACATTAAACGCCAGGCCCCGAATGTCAAACGCATGGAGTTGCTGGGGGCCGAAGTGATTCCCGTATCGTCCGGCACCGGCACCCTGAAAGACGCCATGAACGAAGCATTGCGATACTGGGTGTCCGCGGTGCGGGACACCTTTTACGTTATCGGATCTGTGGCCGGACCTCACCCCTACCCCTTCATGGTGCGGGAATTTCAAAAAATCATCGGCGAAGAAGCCAGGGAGCAGATGATGGAAATCGCCGGGCGCCTGCCCGACCTCCTGGTGGCCTGCGTGGGCGGCGGCAGCAATGCCATGGGGCTGTTTTTTCCGTTTATTGCAGATAAAGACGTGGAAATGCTCGGGGCTGAAGCCGCCGGGACCGGCATTGAATCCGGAAAGCACGCGGCCACCCTGTGCGCCGGAAGTGTCGGGGTCCTTCACGGGTCCAAATCCTATGTGCTGCAAACCCCGAGCGGTCAAATTCAGGAGGCCCATTCTATTTCCGCAGGACTTGATTATCCGGGGGTCGGACCGGAACATGCGCTTTTCAAGGACATCAAACGGGTGCGCTACACAGCCATCACCGACCAGCAGGCCCTGGATGCGTTTTCCGCCCTGTGCCGCCTGGAAGGCATTATACCCGCCCTGGAAAGCTCCCATGCCCTGGCTGCGGCCATGGAAGAAGCGAAAAAACGCCCAAAAGATCAGATTATTCTCGTCAATCTTTCCGGACGGGGAGACAAGGACCTGGGCATTGTCGGCCCATTATTATAAGGAGTTTAGCCAATGAACCGCCTGAAACAGACATTTGAAAATCTGAAAAAAAAAAATGACCGGGCCCTGGTGGGGTTTGTCACCGCCGGCGATCCGGATGTGGATACGTCGCTCAAACTCATCAAAGCCATGTGCGAAAACGGCGTCGACATTCTGGAACTCGGCGTGCCGTTTTCCGATCCGTCGGCGGACGGCCCGGTCATTCAGCGCTCATCCCTGCGGGCGTTAAAACATGATGTGTCCTTAAAAACCGTCATGAGCATGGTCCGGAAAATCCGGAAATTTTGCGACATACCGATTATTATTTTCAGCTACTACAACCCCATCCTGGCCTATGGCGCTCGAAAATTTCAACCCGATTCACTGGCCGCCGGGGCTGACGGCGTTTTGGTGGTGGACCTGCCTCTGGAGGAATCCACCGAACTTACTTCCATGTGGGAGGATCGTGAATTCTCTTTGATCAATCTCGTGGCCCCCACCACGCCCAAAGACCGCATGGCGAAAATCGCGGCCGCGTCTTCGGGATTTTTATACATGGTGTCCAAAACCGGGGTCACGGGCAGCGACGGCCTGGACACGTCTAAAATCGGCGAACAGATGAAAATTCTGCGATCTGTTACGAATTTTCCCGTGTGCGTTGGTTTCGGCATTTCCACGGCTGAAGATGTGGCGGCTGTGGCGGCCATGGCAGATGGCGTGGTCATCGGCAGCGCCTTTGAACGCCTGATCGAAGAAAATATCGATCACCCGGAGCTGATCGCCCGCATGGGAAACCAGACTGCGGCATACAAGGCCGCAACAAATCTGAAAAAATCCTGAAATGCTCATGGAGGATGACAATGGCAATGGCTTGCAAACCTGCCTGTTCTCTTGTTTCCGCCCTGATTTTTTCCGTTTTCTGCTCGGCCGGTGTTTCTGCCGAAGAAGCGCCGGCCCGGTCAGAAAAATCCTTTGTTCTGCCCATGGCCCAGATCATGGAAGATGTGGCAGGGAAGCCCGCGGATTTTCCCAAATACACGACCCAGCTCATCAACCTGGCCAACCAGAATTCCCAATCCACCCGGCCCAGCCAGGTGGGGCAAATGTCGGAACTCATCCAGGAATTCCCCGGTGACTCCTATGATGGGTGGGTGAGCTGGTATCTGGCAAAATATCCGGATGCCATTGATCAGGCAACGGACAAAACATATGCCATGATTAAAAACATGCAGGATGCCATGGCAAAAATCAACCGAGACATGGTGCGCCAGTGGATCAGGGAATTGATATTGACCAAAACCTACGCGGGCCTGCGGTTTCAGGAATCCATTTTAAAAGCCGTTGCCCAAAAGGAAAACACCACTTACCGCCTGGCCCGGCCCGAAGAAGAGGCAAAGGGCATTGACGGGTTCATCGGGACCCGGGCGGTTTCCATCAAACCGGAAACCTATGCATCCAAACCCTTTCTGCCGGAGGTCATCGAGGCGGACATTATATTCTATGAAAAAGTCCGGGGCGGCATACGGGTCTGGGAAGAGTGAATCTCCAGTCTCATAGCGGACAGCATTACGAGATGGATTAAATGAAAAAAAACAAGGGCGAAATCAAAAACATATTTCGTGATATTTTTGAAAATATTAATGAATATATTTATCTCCATGATTTGAACGGCAATTATATTGATGCGAATCCCCATTTTTGCAAAAATATGGGGTATTCAAAGAGCGAACTAATAGCCAAAAATGTAAAAGATTTGATACCTGAAAAATATAAACCTGAATTCGATGAATATCTCAAACGAATCAAAGTAAACGGCGTTGAAAAAGGATTATTGAATGTCGTGACAAAGGATGGACACACGAGGGTTGTCCATTATACGAATTCTTTAGTCCAGGGAAAAGACGGCCCGATTGCTGTAAGGGGGGTGGCCCGGGATATTACTGAAGAATTTAAAGCTCGAAATGCCCTCAAAAAAAGCGAAAAAGAACTCCGAATGGCGCGTGACACCTTAGAGAACGTGGTAAAGGAGAGAACTAGAGATTTAAGAAAGGCCAACCAGGAATTGGAAGAAAAACGAAGAAATATTGAGGAGGCCAATATTGCCTTGCGCGTTTTGTTGAATAAGAAGAATGAAGCGCAAAAACAAGCTGAAGAAAAAATGCTTGTCAGTATTAAAGATTTAATACTGCCGCTTTTAACAAAGATGAAGTTGGGCCGATTAACTTCCTCTCAAAAAGCTTATCTCGATGTAATCGAATCTAATTTAAATAATATTCTTGCTCCTTTTGCCGTTGATATCAATTCAAAATACTATAAACTAACCCCCAGCGAAATTCAGATTGCGAATCTGATAAGAGAAGGAAAAACAACCAAGGAAATAGCGAATCTGTTAAACCTTGCCATGAGCACAATCCATACGCACAGAGATAACATTCGCGTAAAATTGGGAATTAAAAACCAAAAAGTGAATCTTAGAACCCACCTTTTCGCTCTTCAAAAATAGAAAATATGGATAAATGATCCATATTTTATCCTTATTTTTCAGTCATTGTTACATGTAGAATTAAAATATAAACTATTTTTCTGTAAAAGTGTACAATCAAGAATGATGCTCTCGTAAAAAGTCGGATTCCGTCATGCCGGACTTGATCCGGCATCCAGAACATATTGAAATTGCTTGATTCCGGCTTTCGCCGGAA
>PCSG01000072.1:4997-6585 GCA_002772195.1 Desulfobacterales bacterium CG23_combo_of_CG06-09_8_20_14_all_51_8
GTGTATCGGCGCTGGAAACAAATATCTGAATCTGGAATCATATTATATGTATAAGATTTCCAAACCTGCGGGACGGTAGGCGTCTCCCCCCAAACCTGACGGGCTTGGTGCTTCCCGCTCCGGTCCTCCAGCTATCGTCTCGCAGGAACATTTTCATTTAAATACCTGAGATTAATCATGCGATGATGCGTTAACCACGCTTTATGAATGAAGGAGGCAGACATTGAAGATTTATTCCCGTTTTTTTTGTTAATCTGTTGTTTGTCGATATTCGTTTTATGCCTGGTTTCCTGCGAAAAGAAGAGGCAGGGGAAATTGATCATCACCGAGCAGGAGTTTGTTTTAAGGCAGGACACGGCAAACACCTTTACCATTGACGCAAAGGGTAAAATTAAAAATGTCGGCGACGTGGATGTCAAAAGAGTACTTGTTACCGGTTACTGCCGATCATGCACCGGCCTCTGGGGGGTCGGCCAATGGCAGGCTTCTCCGGATATAGATAGAATGCCCCAGCAAACAGACACCATAAGCTTTATTCCCGCCGGAGGTGAAGAATCATTCAGCTTCACAGAAGTCGCAGACTATTTATTAGTAGCCGGCCAAAAAAAACCGGAAATGCCTGAAAAACTGGAAGTCGTCATCGAGTCTTTTGAAACCGTGGAAGAGTAATTTTAATGGAAATCCCATTCCTGCGTAATAAATAGCGGCTACTGTTATTTTGGATAATGATCCGAATTGAACCGTCAGACTTGCCGACACCCGTCTTGAAACATCGGATGTGTCCATCGGTGATCTGACGGGTAATTTCAAATTCCGGATATAATCATTGACCACCAGAGTGCCCACCCCGTAGCTTCTTGCGGCCCCAGACTGCCGCCGCCCGTCATCGAACTACAATAATCGTGCAATTCGCGTAACTTAAGACCCTTTTGGCAACAGATCCAACCAGCCATTTCTGCAGCAGGCTTTCTCCGCGATGTCCCAGCACAATAGCGCCAAAATCACCTTCGTCGGCGAAGTGAACAATCTGTTCGGCGGGATGACCCACGCGCACCTCGAAATCGGCTAAAATACCCTTGGCTGCGGCCTGCGCCTTCATGTCCGCAAAATGTGACTCGTAAAATTCGGTTGCGGTTTCCAGCGCCGCCTGCACCTCGATATTGACCGGCGGTTCCGGCGGGCGGGCGATGGAAAGTATGGTCATGGAAGCGGAAAACTTCTCGGCCATCTCCAGGCCAAAGGCGAAAGCCTTTTCCGATTGGGTGGAACCATCAAATGCCACCAGGATTTTTTTCATCATGTGGAAAGTCTCCTTTTTCAAGGTTCAGATATAATTCTTCTGGATTCCCAATCATTGTCTCCCGCAGAGGCGCCGAGACGCAGAGGGATCTATTCTTCAGGGGTTTCCGGAGGTCTCCGTTTCAGCAAATGCCGGGGCAAAAAGAAAGCATTGGCGATCAGTGTCGGAATCACGGCGCTGCCCACCACTGTTGCAATTAGAAAAGAGTACTGGGCCGTGTCGATAATATTGTGGGACAAACCGAAAAGCGCCGAAATGCTGCCGAAAGTCAAGCCCGTTGACATCAGC
>PCSG01000405.1:0-172 GCA_002772195.1 Desulfobacterales bacterium CG23_combo_of_CG06-09_8_20_14_all_51_8
GTGGGGCTGGTCACCGGATCATCCCGGTTTACATCCAGCCCCCGGGCCAGTCCCTGAACAAAGACCGTTTTCCCGGCCCCCAGGTCCCCGGTCAGGGCAATGGTGAATTTCCCGGTAATGGAGAGGCCGATGAGTTCGCCTAAGTTCAGGGTTTCTTCCGGGGAACGGGTGA
>PCSG01000405.1:196-15955 GCA_002772195.1 Desulfobacterales bacterium CG23_combo_of_CG06-09_8_20_14_all_51_8
GGCGGCCAAACGGATGATTATAAAGGGTCCATGCGGGGAAGTGGGACGGCAGGAGAACCTTCCCAGGCCTTTTCCCCCGCCAGTTCGGCCAGAGCCGGGGGGAGAGCGTTCATCACGTCCGTTGCGATATAGCCGATAGAACCTTTTTCCGCCGCCACCCGGTCCGCCGCAAGGCCATGGACAAAGACCCCCAGTTGGGCTGAGGCTTCGGGGCCATAGCCCTGGGCCAGAAATCCACTGATGATGCCGGTAAGCACATCCCCCATGCCGCCTGCGGCCATTCCCGGATTGCCGGTGGGGTTGACGTGGATGTGTCCGTCCGGATGGGCGATCAGGGTCCGGGCCCCTTTGAGCACCAGATGAACCTGATATTTTTGCGCAAACGACCGGGCCGTTTGTATCCGGTTTTCCTGCACTTCCTTTGTCGTGGTATCCGCCAGCCGGGCCATTTCCCCGGGGTGAGGGGTGAGGATGATTTCTGATTTTCGATGGTGCAGAATTTCCGGATTTTCCGCCACCGCGTTTAATCCGTCCGCATCCAGAACCATGGGTACCGGGCATTGGGTCACGAGCTGATGAACCAGCCGGACGGTGTCCGGTTCCGTCCCCATGCCCGGCCCCAGGGCCAGGCATCTTTTGCCGGTAAGCAGGGTCATGATGGTTTCAAAGGAAAGATGGGTGTGGGCTCCGGTTGCGGTTTCCATGAGTTGCGCGGTCATGACTTCCGGCCCCAGGATTTCGAGAATGGGATTGAGGCGTTCCGGAATCCCTAATGTCACGAGGCCGGCTCCGGATCTGAGGGCGGCCATGGATGTCAGGGCGGCGGCCCCGGTTTTGCCCGGGGACCCGGCGACGACCAGAGCGTGGCCGGTCCGGCCTTTGTGGGTGTCCCATGGCCGGGGAAGGATCAGGGTCCGGAGGTCGTCTTTTGTCAACAAATGGTGCCGGGGCGGAACATTTTCAACAATGTGCGGCGGGATGCCGATGTCCACCACATGGAGTTCGCCGGTATAAAGGGCCCCGGGGAGCAGGACATGACCGATTTTGGGAAACGCGAAGGTGACGGTGTGATCGGCCCGGATGCAGGTCCCGCAGGGCGCGCCCGTGTCCGCGTTCAGACCGGAGGGGATATCAACGGAAAGGACGGGACGGTGGCGTTCATTTATATAATGGATGGCGGATTTGAAAAGACCTCGCACCTCGGCATTGATGCCCGTGCCGAGAATGGCGTCCACAAATACATGGTGGCGGGCCATGTCGGCTTTGGCCTGAGCAAGGTCGCTTTCATCAATAATTTCCCGGACCGGGATATTCAAGGGAGACAGCAGACTGAAATTGGCGGCGGCATCCCCGGTCAGGCGCAGGCTTTCCGACAGCAGGTAAACCGTGACGTTGATTCCGGCGCCAGCCAGATACCGGGCGATGACAAAGCCGTCGCCGCCATTGTTGCCGCGTCCGGCCACCACCGCCACGGATTGATCCCGGATGTCCGGATACGTGTCCATCAGCACCCGGGCCGCGCCCCGGCCCGCGTTTTCCATCAGCACCCGGCCGGGCAGGCCGAAGGATTCAATGGTCAGCCGGTCCATTTCCCGCATTTCATCGGCGGTTACGAGATGCATTGTTTCTCCTGAATTAGAAATGAACTTTCAATATCGAACATCCAACGTTCAACATCCAAGAAGGAATTTTATTTTTTGAGCGACTGCCGAAGGTTGTTATTTCTACAGCGATTAGGTTCAAATCTATATTTTTTAAGAGTTTTTATGTTTTTATAGCTTTTAAATTTTGTCTGCTTTGGTATCGAGTATTATTCCGATTGCCGCCATTGTACAGAAGACAGACCACCCAACGATTTTTCCGTATTCTGCTCCAGAGATAAAACCAACACCGAATGATCCCATTAAGAAGAGTCCGGCCAATATTCTAATTGTGTAATATTTCATTTTTTTCATGATGCCGAATATTTGAGACTTAACAACTCTTTAGGGATTTCCGAAGAAAAAATATACCTGTTTATGAGGGGTATTATTTTTTCTATTTCTCCCGCAGAGATGGGACGCAGAGGGAGCATCTTTTGCGGTCATTACCCTCCGCGCCTTTGCGCGAAATAATTTTTTTGAAGGATTTCAACCGAAGGGACAAAATCCGCTATTCAGGTATATTAATTTTTCAGTGTTCCCTTATGTTTTTTAAATAATGAAGAAAATCGAAATCCATTTTCGACGTTCGATGTTGGACGTTGAATGTTCAGCGTTCATATTCTCTTATAACTCTTTAATCAGAGCCAGCATATCCCTCACGGCCCGGTCCATGCCGACGAGGGCTGCCCGGGAAATGATGCTGTGACCGATGGAAAATTCATCGATCTCTTTTAAGCCTTTGAACCGCTTGATGGAGTGATAGCACAGCCCGTGCCCGGCGTTGACCCCCAGATTCAGACGGGCCGCGCATTTGGCGGCTTCAATCACAGCGGCAAAGGCGGTGTCTTTTGCCAACTGTCCCACGGCGTCGCAGAAGGCGCCCGTATGGATTTCAATCATGTCCGCATCCATTTTCCGGGCCGCTTCAATCTGGGCCGGGTCCGGATCAACGAACAGACTGACGGGAATGTTTTGCCCGTGCAGGGCCGTAATGGTTTTTTTTAAGGAAGGGCCAAGGGTGATGACGTCCAGGCCGCCTTCCGTGGTCAGCTCCTGGCGTTTTTCCGGCACCAGGGTGACCAGATCCGGTTTCACATCGGTCGCGATTTTAATCATTTCATGGGTAGCCGCCATTTCCAGAATCAGTTTGGTCGCCACGGTTTTCCGGAGCAGATACACGTCCCGGTCCTGAATATGGCGGCGGTCTTCCCGGAGATGGGCCACGATGCCATCCGCGCCGGCCAGTTCCGCCAGCACCGCTGCGGGCACAGGGTCGGGATAGGGTGTATTTCCCCGGGCCTGCCGCAGGGTCGCGATATGATCCACATTTACCGCCAGTCCAGCCATTTTTACATCCTTATATAGATCACTTTAGGCACTTTTAACTTTATTCCCCTCACACCTTCCCATAAGTGTTCAAGAATTTTCGCTGTTACCAATAATTTTGAACAACGCTTCCGTTTTCGCATCCATCTCTTCAGCCGCCGCATTCCCGCGTTCATGGTCATACCCGAAAAGGTGGAGGAGACCGTGAACGATCAGAAAATCAAAGCGCTGGTCAAAGGACATCCCCAGTTCGTCGGCTTCTCTCGCAGCGGTATCCGCCGAGACCACCACATCCCCCAGGAGTTCCGGATGGATGTCTGGAAATTCACCGTCGCGCATGGAAAAAGCCAGCACATTGGTGGGGCCCTGGCGGTTCCGGTACTGCTGGTTTAAGTCCGCCATGGCCGCATCATCCACGATCAGAATGGAAAGCTCGCTGTCAGGATTGCCCAAGGCGCTTAAGAGTATTTGGGCCTTCTTCCGTATCCGGCTCAGGGACAGTTTCCGCCGGGTTTGCTGGTTGTCGATCCGTATTCTCATTTTTTTCTTTTGATTCGCCGGGAACGAGTTTGTCCGGATACTCAATCCGGTGATGATAAATGCCGTTTAAGATTTTGTTGAAACTCCGGGCGATATTATTCAGATCCTTGAGGGTCAGGGGGCATTCATCCAGTTGATTGTCCGAAAACAGTTTGTTGATGAGTTGCGCCACCAACCCCTGGATCAGCGCCGGCGTCGGATTTTCAAGGGTCCTCGAGGCGGCCTCCACCACATCGGCCAGCATGACCAGGGCCGTTTCCCGGGTCTGGGGTTTGGGGCCCGGATATCTGAAGTTATCCATATTCACCACCTGGTCCTCTTTGGCCTGCTGTTTGGCCTTGTTGTAGAAAAAGCTGATCAGGGTGGTGCCGTGGTGCTGATTGATGGCATCGATGATCTGCTGGCCGATTTTCTTTTCCCGGGCCAGCTCGATGCCGTTTTTCACGTGGGACGTCAGAATCAGGCAGGACATGGACGGCGCCAGTTTGTTGTGAATATTTTTGCCGTCTTTCTGATTTTCAATAAAGTACATTGGGTTTTTAAGTTTTCCGATGTCGTGGTAATAGCCGCAGACTTTGGCGAGCAAGGGGTTGGCCCCGATTTCCGAAGCCGCGGCCTCCACCAGGGACCCGACAATCACGGAATGGTGATAGGTGCCCGGGGCTTCGAGCATCAGGCGGCGCAACAGGGGCTGATCCAGGTTGGCCAGTTCAAGCATAGAGCTGTCCGTGGTATAGCCGAACATCAGTTCCATCAGGGGCGTGAGTCCGGCGGTGATGATGCCGGCGACAACGCCCCCGGCAAAAGCAAAGGTCCAGTCCCACGGGAGTTTGAAGCCTGAAAAATCGATCATGTAAATATCGATGATGGTCGTAAGCAGAATGTTTAAAAGTCCGAGCTTGACGCCGGCCTTGATAAATCCCTTGCGTTCCTTGCAGTTCTGGACCCAGAAGGCCCCCATAATGCCGTTGAGCAGAAAATACAGGCACATTTCGTAGCTGTTTTCAAAAATAATGGCGGATATCAAAGACAGGACGATGGCAAACGGAAAGGCGATGTTAAAGCCTAAAAACTGGCAGATGGTCATGGGGCCGGCGGCCAGGGGAATACTGTAGAATACCGAGGCCGGTGAAATGAAGAGTGACGATTCAGGCGCCAGGGTCTGGGCCAGGGATGCGACAAACTGGAGAATCAGCAGAAAAATAATCACCACACTGCCGATGAAAAACAGGTTTTTGTTCTGATAATGCAGGATTTTGCGCTGATATTTCAGATGGATCAGATAGGTAATGGTCATCAGCGCGAAGATGATGAGTCCCGTGCCGAAGGCCTTTGTAATGGCCTGTTTTTTCCCGGTCTGTTCTTTTAAGGCGTTGAGTTTCACCAGGTGCAGGGGGGTGACCCGTTCCCCCTCCCGGAGGATCATTTCCCCCTGTTGAATTTTATAAAGTATTGGATTAACAGATGATTCTGCCTGTATCTTGCGCTTTTCGGTTTCGCTCCGGTTTGGCGTGATATTCGGCAGGATGAGACGCTGGGTAAAATCAACGATGAGGTTGACAATGGTGTAGTCAATGTTTTTTAAAACGGGTTCGCCGACAATGCGCGCCATACTTTTGGCCTGATCCAGTCCGTAAAACTGCTTCAGGTTCCGGACCACCATCTCTGAATCTGTGCCGATGGTCTTTAAAACAATCCCCTTATCATTTTCCTGAAGCAGCAGGTCTTTGTTGGCCACCACGCCGTTTCCAAGAATCTGCGATAAAATACTGATGATCAGGTTAGAGGTTTTTTCGGAAAATTTTTCATTCTCCAGAATTTTATATGCCCCGCTGTCGACCGGAATGCCGATGGTACTTTCAAATTCCGGCTTTAACCGCAGGATTTCGGCATGACGATCGGCGGGCCTTTGGATTTTTGATTCAAGAGTTTGAATTTCTTTTGAATTACTATCAGCTTCCGCCTGAGGCGGCTGATCGAAAACCGATCGGGGCACCAGGAATGCAGCTTTGATTTTGCGCTCCAGCTTGTCCGCCATGGCCTTGTCGTAATCATAGACGGTTAAAACACTGTCGCGGGCCGTTTCCCGCTGAAGGCGGGTGGCGGCTTTATCTTCCACAAAAAAATCCGAGGTGGCCTTGATGTTTTTGTCGGCGATGTCCCCCAGTTCATAGGTGATGTGCATCACCATCAGTCCCGGGGACAGGATCAGGGTGGAGATGATCGTAACAGCCATCAGAATGCCGGTTAACATCCAGAAATTGCGCGGAAATCTTTTTTTCAGGGAGATGTCACTGGGTTTTATATTCATGAAAATCCGGTAAACGTTGAAGTTGCGGCGAAATCAGATGCCAGCCGGTTATTTTTCCCCTCGCGGTTCAGGCGTGCGGCAATAACGCAGCAGGTTTTCCTGACAGGTTCGACGGGTGGAAAATCGGTTATCTGTTTTTCCGGGTCTCTTGCAGTTCATAGGCATTGATAATTTTCTGGACCAGTTTATGCCGGACCACATCGTGTTTGTCAAAAAAGACAAACCGGATCCCGTCGATTCCGTAGAGCAGCTCCTTGGCTTCGATGAGTCCGGACGGCCGGTTGCTGGGGAGGTCGCTCTGGGTGATATCGCCGGTGATCACGGCCTTGGAATTGAAGCCGATGCGGGTGAGAAACATCTTCATTTGCTCAGTGGTGGAGTTCTGGGCCTCATCTAAAATGATAAACGAATCGTTCAACGTCCGTCCCCGCATGAACGCCAGGGGGGCCACTTCAATGGAGTCCTGCTGCATCAGGGCCGAGGCTTTTTCAAAGCTCATCATGTCATGCAGCGCATCATAGAGGGGGCGTAAGTAAGGATTGACTTTTTCCGCCAGGTCTCCGGGCAGAAATCCCAGGGCCTCGCCGGCTTCCACGGCCGGCCGGGTCAGGACAATGCGGGAAACTTTTTTTTTGGCCAGGGCCGCCACCGCCATGGCCATGGCCAGGTAGGTTTTGCCGGTGCCGGCCGGGCCGATGCCGAAAACAATGTCAAAATTGCGGATGGCGTCGATATAGTCTTTCTGGTTGGGATTTTTCAGCGTGATGGAGCGTTTTTTCGATGTTACATAGACGGTGTCTAAAAATATCTCTTTGAGGTTGACCCGGCTGTCCCGGCACAGAACATGGGTGGCGTATTCCACATCCTTGGCGAACACCGGATATCCGTCCCGGACCAGACCATAGAGCTGGTTGAGGATGTTGGCGGCCAGAGTTGATGCGATGGTGTCGCCTTCGATGAAAACAGTGTCGCCCCGGGCGGAAATCGTGACCCCCGCCGCTTCCGCGATGCGTTTTAAGTTGCCGTCATGGACCCCGAACAGCTCACTGGCCGCGTGGGCGTCTTGAAACGTCAGTTCCGAGCGGGCATGTTCCTGATAATTACTCATAAAAATAGGCAGCCGATTTGTGAAAAAATAACCCGGTCCTTGGCCGGGAGAATTGGGAATGGGATAATTTATAATGGATAAAGAAAAAAAACAAGAATTATCTTGACGGGGATTTTGGGTTTGATTAATGTAACCCGCTGATACAGTTATAATTTTTTTAGGAAAAGCATGATGAATCCCTTTGATATGGCCATTCTGGTGGTGTTCGGGTATTGTGTGATCCGCGGGATTTTCCGGGGGCTGATTCGGGAAGTGACGTCTCTGGTCGGACTGGCCGTTGGTTTTTATGTGGCCTATTCCTGGCATGGAATGGTTTCCCCCTACGTGTCCCAATGGATCACCCAGCCGGTCTATGCGTCGGTGGCGGCATTTGCCCTTCTTTTCTGCGGCGTGTTTCTGGCGATCACGGTTCTGGGAATTCTGATTCGTCTGGTCAT
The DNA here is from genome assembly GCA_002772195.1 of Desulfobacterales bacterium CG23_combo_of_CG06-09_8_20_14_all_51_8. Classification (GTDB taxonomy): domain Bacteria; phylum Desulfobacterota; class Desulfobacteria; order Desulfobacterales; family Desulfosalsimonadaceae; genus SURF-3. The sequence goes on from PCSG01000405.1 coordinate 7,562, forward strand.
CAAGGTGGTTCTGCTGGGAGTGGTGGACCGGATTTTCGGTGGCGTGTTCGGGGCGATGAAAGCGGTATTAATCGTTTCTTTTGTTTATATTTTTCTGGTGACCTTTCTTCCCGGCGGCGGCGGAAATATGGTCCGTGAGTCCCGGCTGGCCCCCGGGGTGAATCAGACGGCCCGGACCATCATCAGTGTGGTGCCCGAAGAGGTCCGGATTTCATATCAGGAAAAAATCCAGGATTTGAAAAACGGCCGGATCCCGAAAAAAGGCGCAATGCGGGAGGGGCGTACAATGGATTCTAAAGGAAATTGAATGGTTAGCGAGGACAGGCAATGATTGCCATCATTGATTATAACGCCGGGAATCTGACCAGCGTGTCCCGTGCCCTTTTCCATATCGGGGTGGAAAATATCATCACCAGTGACGCCTCACAAATCGCAGCGGCGGACCGGATTATTTTTCCGGGGGTCGGGGCTGCGGGCGCGGCCATGGCAAGTCTGGTCCGCCTGGGTCTGGATACGGCTATAAGGCAAGCCGTGGCCGATGGAAAACCCGTGCTGGGCATTTGTCTGGGCACCCAGATTATTCTTGAGACCAGCCGGGAAAACCAGGCCGAATGCTTAGGGATTATTGCCGGGTCCGTGCGGGCGTTTTCGGAAAGTTTCCAGGAAAAGGGGATCACGGGGCTTAAAATTCCCCACATGGGGTGGAACCGCATCACTTTAAAAACGGATCATCCGGTATTCGCCGGTCTTTCTCCCGACGATGAATTCTATTTTGTCCACGGCTATTATCCCCAGCCTGCGGACGCCGGTCAGACTATCGCCACGACGGATTACGGCATCGCGTTTCCGTCCGTCATCGGAAAAAATAATCTGGTCGCCACCCAGTTTCATCCGGAAAAAAGCGGAGCGCCCGGGTTGACCCTCTTGAAAAATTTCAGCAATTGGAAGCCATGTTAAGCAAACGCATCATCCCCTGCCTGGACGTCCGGGAAGGCCGCACCACCAAGGGCATCAAATTTAAAGACAATATAGATATCGGCGATCCCGTGGAAATGGCCCGGGTGTATTACGAAGCCGGGGCGGATGAAATTGTTTTCTATGATATCACGGCCTCTCACGAACGGCGCGATATCATGATCGACGTGGTGCGGAAAGTGGCGGAAACCATCTTCATCCCCTTTTCCGTTGGCGGCGGCATCCGGACGCTTGCGGACATGCGGGACGTGCTGCTGGCCGGGGCTGAAAAAGTCAGCGTCAATTCCGCGGCGGTGTTAAACCCGGAGATCATTTCCCAGGGCGCGGACGCTTTCGGCAGCCAGTGCATTGTGCTGGGCATGGATGTGAAACAGGTGGGCGTGAGAGAAAAAATTCCGTCGGGATATGAAATCGTCATCAACGGGGGCCGCACATACATGGGCATCGACGCCCTGGAATGGGCGGTCCGCGCTCAGGACCTCGGGGCCGGGGAAATCTGCCTCAACTCCATTGACGCCGACGGCACCACGAACGGCTATGAACTCTCCCTGACCCGGCTGATTTCAAGCCATGTGGATATTCCGGTAATCGCCTCAGGCGGGGCAGGCAGGCCCGAGCATATCCGGGATGTGCTCACCCACGGAAAAGCCGACGCAGCCCTGATCGCCTCCATGGTGCACTACGGAACCTATACCATTCCCGATATAAAATCATTTCTAAGTGAAAACGGCGTGAAAATCCGGGCCATATGGTAATTATTAGGTGTCGGGTGTCAGGCTAAGGATCACAATTACTGACACCTGAAACCTGACACCAGAAACCTGACACCTTTCATGAAAATTATTCCCGGCTGTTTCGGGCGATATCGTCGATCTGCCGGATTAAAAATTCAGAGTCCTGGAGCGTGATGGTTTTGGTGATTTTATGACCATCCGGGGTGAGGACATGATAGTCGATCGATTCCGCAGGGGGATTTTTGGGGGAAGGGGCCAGCGTTTCGGGTTCGGATTCGGCATTTGAGGGGTCTGGTTGGAACAGCGGCCCGGAGCGGATGATTCGGTGGATGATATCAGTTGAAATTTTATCGGTGATCCACCGGCGCTTGGCGTCCGCCGACCCGGAAATGATCCGGTCGTCGGGCGATTCCCCGGCATGCCCGGCGCCGGCGTCATGGAGGGTTTTCAGACGCCGGGCATAGGCATCAAGCACATTATGAATTTGATGGGTCGGGATGCGCATAGGCCGCGTGATAGAGGGCTATGAATTTTTTGTGACTGTCAAAAGCGATTTCCGGCAGGTCCTTCTGTGCGAACCAGTCCACCGCATCCGCATCATCACCGGCATAGAGCGTTCCGCTGTAGGACCGGACAAGATATCCTATCATTAAAACCGTATCATAGCGGGGACTGGGATTTACGGTGACCCCCAGGAGCCGGTCGATTTTGCCGATCAGCCCGGTTTCCTCCGTCAGCTCCCGCAGTCCGGCGGCTTCCGGGGTCTCATGCAGTTCCATAAACCCGCCGGGCAGACACCACATGCCTCGTTTGGGATCCACGCTGCGCCGGACCAGCAGAACCCGTTCCTGATCGTCAACCGTGACCAGGCAGGCGGCCGGCACGGGATTTTCATAAATGGGTGACTGGCAATTGTCGCAGAACAGGCGGGTCCGCCCTTCATGGAATTTTTCCGTCAGCCGTCCGCTGCAGAAATAACAATAGGTTTTTGGGGTCATGGGTTAGTCGTCGACGTTTCCAGCAGGGCCTTTGCCGCCGCCCATGGCCGAGGCCCGGGTTTTTATCTTGTCCAGGGTCCAGTCTCCGGGGGCTTCAATGCGCGTCGCCTTGGGGCCCGGATCACAGGTCCCGGCGCTAAGAATGGCTTGTATTGCGAAATCCGCCGTGTCCTTGCAATTGAAAACATCCACCATCATCGTGTAGGCAAAATCCTCCACCCGTCGGACCATGCGATTTCTTATGTCGGCGGGCTGGGCCAGAAGATGGTTTTCAAAGGGAAGATTGAGTTTTTTATAATCGCCTTTTTTGAGACCTTTGGCCTCGGCATAGGCGGTCATTTTCTTCCAGACGGCCTCTGTCACCCCTTCATTTTCAAGTTTGATGAAATTGCCGGTTTCATCGAGCTGGGCGTTGCCGTAGTCATTGACCGTCAGCCCCCAGGAGAGCATCTGAAGGGCCGTGGCCACATTGGCCTTGGTGGTCCGGGTTAAGGCTGCGATTTTGCGCAGACGTTCCGAACTGTTGCCGGAGGTTCCGTGCTGGGCCCCGGAAACATGATAGGGTTTCAAGGCGTCATGGATCTTCGCCGTCAGTTCCACCTGGATGCCTTCGGCCCCGGCTTCAATGCCGTGGGTGGTGCCGTTGTTTAAGGCGATCCAGTCCGGAAAAATATCATGGCTGTTGAGGCCCTGAATCAGAAACAGGGCTTCCTCGACGGTGGAAAGACCAATTTTTCCTTTAATTTCGCCCACTTCTGTTTCATATCCGGCCCATTGGGGAATATACGGATGGAGTGCGATGCTGGCGATCAGGTTCTGGTCGTCCGGCAGATGAGAGGCGTCAATGGCGATGGACGTCATTCCGGCGTCAAACATGGACGGAATTTCCGTGCGGGCGGTGTCAACGTCCGCCGGCCCCTTGATGCCGTAATGGTCCGCGTGGATGGCCACGGGAACGGTAATTTGAAACTGGTTGCAAAGGTCATTCACGATCCGGGCGATGTTCCAGTAATTCACCGCGCAGTAAGCCCCTGTGCCGCCCTCGGATTTCGCGATTTCGATGATGATGGCCGCATTGGCCCGCTGGGCCGCTTTCAGCGCCCCTTCAATCACGAATTGATTTCTGCCGTTGGCCGCCATGGCGATGGCCTTGCCTTTGGCCAGCATGGCCCGGTCAATGAATTTGCCGCTGACGATGAGGGCCCGGGAATGGGGAAAAAGAGAGACGATAGTCGGCGGCCGGCCGATTTCAATAGCTTTTTCAAAAGAATTCATTTTTTGGGGGGATGGCGTGGTCATTTTCGGTCCTCTTTGCAGTTATATTTTTATTCGGATATGACCAATGATTTCCGAACAAAGGGTTCTTTTTCAGAATGGTTATCCATTATTAATAACTATAGATACAAGAGCCGGAAGGTGTCAAGGGAAAAGCCGGCGGATGTTCTCCTCTTCCCGGCGGTGAGGTGCGGCGATGAATCCATGCGGCGATGAATCCATGCGGCGATGAATGCGGCGATGAATCCATTGACAATATCATGGATGCAATCAATAATAACCCCCGATGCAGGATCGATGGCGTTATCTGGTATAAAATTTGCAATAATTTCCGGCAGCTGATTTTGCAGTCCCGCGCGTTTGCGCGGACCCGGATTTTCTCATAGAAGTCAAAACAGGAAGCGGATGAAACGCATATCTTCAGGTGAATATCCGGCGGAACCGGTGGTTCTGGAGGCCCTTTCCGCCAAATTCATGAAACAATCCAAATTTGTTCCCCTGGCCTTAACGGACAGCATGCTGCAAATCGCCATGGCCGACCCGGCGGATTTTTGGACCATTGACGCCCTGAAGCAGGGGCTGGGGCTGGACATCGACATTGTGGCCGGAGCCGAGGATGATATTCTCGAAGCCGTGGACCGGCTTTACGGAGCCGGGAGCCAGTCCCTGGAGATGATCATCGAGGAAGCCGGCCGGGATATTTTTCAGATCGTGGACACCGGCAAGGAGGATGTGGATCAGCTCCGGGATTTGGCCTCGGAAGCCCCCATTATCCGGCTGGTCAACCGGATTATTTTAAAAGCCGTGGAGTTTCGGGCCTCTGATATCCATTTTGAGCCGTTTGAAGATATATTCAAGGTGCGGTTCCGGGTGGACGGCGTGCTGAACGAAGTGGAATCCCCGCCCAAACGGCTTCAGGCCGCCATTATTTCCCGGGTAAAAATCATGGCGGATCTCGATATCGCCGAGCGCCGCCTTCCCCAGGACGGCCGCATCAAGCTCAAGATCAGCGGCCGGGATATTGATTTCCGGGTGTCCACCATTCCCACGCTGTTTGGGGAAAGCCTGGTCATGCGGGTGCTTGACCGGGAAATGCTGATTCTGGATCTTGAAAAGATCGGATTCCCGCAGCGTCTGCTCTCTGAATACATGAAGCTGATCACCCAGCCCTACGGCATGATTCTGGTGACCGGGCCCACCGGCAGCGGCAAGACATCCACCTTGTATACGTCCCTATCCAAGATCAATTCAACGGAAAACAAGATCATCACCCTGGAAGATCCGGTGGAATATTATCTCAGCGGGGTCAACCAGATTCAGGTCAATCCGAAAATCGGCATGACGTTCGCAAGCGGGCTGCGATCCATTGTCCGGCAGGACCCGGATATTATTCTGGTGGGGGAGATCCGGGACCGGGAAACCGCGGAAATCGCCATTCAGTCAGCCCTCACCGGTCATCTCCTGTTTTCCACCCTGCACACCAACGATTCCGTGGGGGCCATCAGCCGCCTTTTGGATATGGGAGTGGAAGGGTTTCTCCTGAGTTCAACGCTTCTGGGGGTGCTGGCCCAGCGCCTGGTTCGGGTAATCTGCCCCGAGTGTCGGCGGCCGGTTGCGCCGGATGAGAAGCATTTGAGCGCCATGGGACTTACGGAAAAAGATATCGCGGGCGTCACCTTTTATATGGGTCAGGGCTGCGAGGCCTGCCGCCATACCGGTTACTCCGGCCGGACCGCAGTGTTTGAATATCTGGCCGTTGACGCGGAAATCCGCCAGGAGATCTCAAACAAATCCGACGCGGACCGGATCAAGGCAAAGGCCCTGGCTAAAGGGCTCGTGACCCTGCGCCAGAACGGATGGGAGAAAGTGCAGGAGGGGGTGACCACCCTGGCCGAAGTGCTGCGGGTCACGCTGGAGAAATAAGATGCCGATATTTTCATACAAAGCCACGGACGCGGCCGGGCATGTGCTCCAGGGAACCCTTGAGGCAGTGACGGAAAAGGAAGTGGCGGGAAAACTTCAGGCCATGAATTACATCCCCATCCGGATTCAGGCCGGAGACGGAGGCCGGCGCCGGTTGCAGATGAACCGGTCCATTAAGATTTCCGGCCTTTTTCAGCGGGTGACCCAAAGGGATGTGATGAATTTCACCCTGGACCTGCATGCCCTGCTCCAGGCCGGGCTGCCTGTGGACAAGGCCCTGACCTTATTGATCAACGTGGCGGAAAAGGAAAAATTTAAGGCGGTGGTGGCCGATATATTGAAAAATGTTCAAGGCGGCAATTCCCTTTCCGAGGCGCTGACAAAGCATCCGCATATTTTCCCGGTTCTGTATACCAACATGGTCCGGGCCGGTGAGGCCGGAGGGGTCCTGCCGGCGGTGCTGGAACGGCTGGGAAGTTTTCTGGAAAATTCCCAGGACCTGAAGGATTATATCACCTCCGCCATGGTCTATCCGCTGTTTCTGGTGTTTGTGGGCGGTATTTCCATTATCATCATGCTGGCCTTTGTGGTGCCGAAATTTGCTATTATTTTCGCCGACATGGGTCAGGCCATGCCCACGTCCACCCGATTGCTGCTGGCGGTCAGCCACGGGCTTCGGCATTACTGGTGGATCATTCTCGCCGGGGTCGGGGGAGCGGGTTTCCTGGTGAAAAAATATGTCCAAACCCCGTCCGGGCGTCTTCAGTTCGATCGGCTGAAAGTCTATGGGCCGGTGACCGGCACCCTGGTCAAATCCGTGGAAGTGGCCCGGTTCACCCGGACCCTGGGTACCCTGATTCACAGCGGGGTCCCGATACTTTCGGCCTTGCGTCTGGTTCAGGAAATCATCACCAACCGGGTGATTGCCGGTGCCCTGGAAACGGTTTACAACCGGGTCAAGGAAGGGGAGAACCTGTCCGTCCCTCTGCTTCAGGCCGATATCTTTCCGGCCCTGGCCGTCCAGATGATATCCGTGGGTGAGCAGACCGGCAAGCTGGACCGGATGCTGCTGCGGGTGGCGGACAACTATGAAAAAACCGTCCGGAACATGATCAAGCGGTTTGTGAACCTGCTGGAACCGGTCATGATCCTTGCCATGGGGCTGATGGTGGGATTTATCATCATCTCCATGCTCATGGCGGTGTTCAGCATGAATGAAATTCCATTTTAAAGGAGTTGAATCAGGAATGCATCATAAAAGAAAAGATCGCGGTTTTACCTTAATTGAGCTGCTCATTGTCATGATCATTCTGGGACTCTTGGCGGCCCTGGTGGCCCCGCGCATGTTCGGGAAAGTCGGCAAATCCCAGCAGAAGGCGGCCAAGGCCCAGATATCGCTTCTGGAAACCGCTCTGGACACCTATCGGCTGGATGTGGGAAAATTTCCGACCACGGAACAGGGGCTGGCGGCGTTGCGGGAAAAACCGGATGACGCGGATAACTGGGACGGGCCCTATCTGCCCAAGGAAGTGCCCCTGGACCCCTGGGGGTCCCCCTATGGGTATCAGTATCCGGGGGAACACAGTGATTATGAAATCATGTCCTTTGGGGCGGACAAACAGCCCGGGGGCGACGGGGACGACACGGACATCTTCAACTGGAAAAGCATTGGCGGATGAGAAAGGGCTTTACCCTCATCGAACTGCTGGTGGTCCTGGTGATTATCAGTCTGGTGTCGGCTTTTGTGGCACCCCGGATCACGGCCCCCATCGGCGGCCTGCAGCTCAAAACCGCGTCCAAGAAAATCGCCGGCGCCATGCGCTACAGCCGGAGTCTGGCGGTTTCCGAAAAACAGCTCCGCACCTGTGTGTTTGATTTTGACCATCACTGGATGGCTGTTTTTTCAGGCGATGTCCCGGACCTTGACGGAATGGCGGACCAGCAGGTAAAGGCCGGGGCGGAAATTTTTTATCCGCTCCCGGACGGGGTGCTGCTTAAAGAAGCCATATTCGGGGACACAACGGTTGAAACCGGCCTGTTTCAGGTCGTTTTTTTCACCAACGGCAGCGCCAGCGGCGGGGAGATATATCTTGCCAATGAAAAGGGACGGTCTTTCCGGATCTCCATAGATTTTATCACCGGCATGGTGGCCCTGACCGAGCCGGAGACGGCCGCATCATGAACCGGCATCGCCATTTTTTCAGACAAATCGAGGACGCCCGGGGCTTTACGCTCATCGAAACCCTGGTGGCCGTCATGATTCTGGCGATTTCCCTGGTGGTGGTGATGCAGCTTTTTTCAGGCGGGCTCAAGGCCAACCGGATTTCCAATGATTATTTGTATGGCATATTTCATGCTAGTGAGAAGATGGAGGAATTGCTGCTCGCGCCGGAACTCCTGCCCGGAAGTTTCAGCGGGGATTTTGGCGACGGGTATCAATGGGAGGCGGTCATTGATTTTATCGAGGACGAGGAAGCAGAAGAGGGGGC
>PCSG01000405.1:16020-16162 GCA_002772195.1 Desulfobacterales bacterium CG23_combo_of_CG06-09_8_20_14_all_51_8
AAAAGCGCTATGCCCTGTCCACCACGGCCCTGACGGAAAGAAAAGAAATCGCGGAAACGGCGGACTAGCCCATGAAGGAGAGGTCAGACGCCGGTTCAACGCTCATTGAACTGCTTATATCCATTACCCTTGTGGGCGTGAT
>PCSG01000244.1:0-3981 GCA_002772195.1 Desulfobacterales bacterium CG23_combo_of_CG06-09_8_20_14_all_51_8
TGAGCAAAAAAAAATCCCGGCAGCTTCATAAAGCTGGCGGGACCCGCAACTATCCAGATTAAGCGTTTAAGCCTTGGAATTACATGGCTGACACGCAATTGTATTTCACCGGTATTTCAATGGGTGTTTCATCTGGAAAAAAATACAATCAAAATGTGCTGTTCCGCGACACACCTGATGCATATTTTTGAAAAATCGTCTTCTGGCTTATGGATCAACATAGTCTCCTCGCCTTCCCGGCCTTGTCGGGCAGTGGCAGTCTGAGGATTTCGTCCCCAATTACAGCGGCGGGTCCGCCAGGGATTCACACCCTGTTCCGTTATTTTCGTCCGGTTTTGTAGCGTTTCCGTAAAATGGAAGTCAAGGGATTTTTTTGCAATATTTCTTCCATCAACTTGTCGTGCCTTAAAATTTAATCTTGACTTATGCTTTTTTAACCAGATAGAAAATGAGCTGTTCAAGCGCTATAAAAGCTTAATAGGGAATTCCGTGAAAAACGGAAACGGGCCCGCCGCTGTAATTGGTGATGAACGCCGCAAAATACCACTCTGTTAGATCGGGGGAAGGTGCGGCAAGCAAGATGATCCAAGAGTCAGAAGACCTGCTTGAATAATCCGATTATTTTTCTAAGCAAAAAAAATAATCCGAACGATCATCTTGAAGATAAAAAAGGGAAATCTGCGAGATCACTATCTATGATCCGCGGATTTCCCTTTTTTTGTTCTGAAAGGCAGATTAAAAACGCGGGCATCCGTCATAGATGAAAGAAAATCAAGGGAACACAGATGCCTGATATTCGAAATTGTCTCTCGTTTTTATATGGTCCGGCGTTTTTCTGCCTACTGATACGCATCGGATTGATTTACATTGCGTCCCCTGCCCCGGCGGCAGCCGGAGATTCAGTGACCCTCGAACCGATTGTCGTAACCGCTAGAGCCACAGATGATGATTATCAGACCGGAGATGTCAATACCGCCAACACGCCCGCCTTTTACCATAAAATACAGCGCAGTGAATTTGAAGGCAAAGTTGATGACCTCGCCGAAATCATCGAAAAACAGACAGGAGTCCAGGTCAGGCAATCCGGGGGCCTGGGCAGTTTTTCTTCGGTGTCTCTGCGGGGAGCGTCCGCCGAACAGGTAATGGTATATTTAGATGGCGTGTTGCTGAATGACGCCGCCGGGGGCGGGGTGGATTTAAGCAATATTTCCCTTGCGGATGTGGAATCCATTGAAATTTACCGGGGCATATCGCCGATGAATTTTGACCAGGCATCCATCGGCGGGGTGGTTAACATTAAAACCATTCGAACCGCGCCCGGATTGCAGTCAGGCGCTTCTGTCAGTTACGGCAGTTTTAATACGCAAAAATATGCCGGTTTTATCAACCATCGCCCCGACAATTGGGATTACTTGATTTCCGGTGATTATCTGTCGTCAGACAATGATTTCCGGTTTATAAACGATAACGGCACCCCGGCCAATGCGGAGGATGACCGATGGGAAAGTCGCAGGAATGCCGGGTTCGACCAGCTCAATCTGCTGACCCGTTTCGGGCGGGACATCACTCCGGATAACCGCCTCGATTTTATAAACAAATTTTTTTCAAAAAATCAGGGCCTGCCGTCGTGGAACAACAACGAAGAAACGGAAACCGATTTTTCAACCGACCAGAATATTTCCACGCTCAAATGGGTGGCTGACGATGTGTCATCCCTTCATTTAAACACCTGCTCCCAGGCGGATTACCTGTTTAAAACAGAAACCTATGATGATTCAAAAGGCCATATCGGTTTAGGAATACAGAACAACGAATATGATACCCGAAAATTATCCGGCAATACATTTATCGAATATCAGACCGACAATAACGTCCTGCAATGCACGCTGGGGGCAAACACTGAAACATATACTGCAAAAGATATGCTCTCCCGGCAAACCATGAATAAAAGCAACCGATTTTCAACCGCCGCCGGCGTTCAGGACACACTTTTTTTATACGACCACCAGCTGCAGATTACACCGGGGCTGAGGTTTCAGCATATTGATGATGAATTGGAAAAAGCCATCGATGACATGGGAAATCCGGTCGAGCCGAAAGATTTAAACGACAATTACCTGATGCCCCAACTGGGCGCCAAATACCGGTTGACACCGGGAATGACGCTAAAAACAAATATTTCACGATACCACCGGATACCGTCTTTTTTTGAACTGTTCGGAGACAGGGGATTTTTTCTCGGCAACCCGGAACTCACGTCTGAAAAAGGAATTAATGCAGATGCGGGCGGTGAATTTCACAAAACGCTTAATGCGTTGATGCTGAAAAGATTCACCGGTTATGGCGTTGTTTTCATGAGCCGGATCGATGATCTGATTTCCCGTACCTATGATGCCCGTGGAATCGGTAAATCCGACAATATCTCGAAGGCCGATATCTATGGAACTGAGTGCAATCTGACCATGGAAATGAATCAATACGTGTCGCTGACAGCCCAATATACCTGGCAGGATACAAAAAATGACAGTGAAATCAAGGCGTTTAACGGCAAGCAGCTGCCCGGGAAATTCAGGCATTCATGGCTGACCCAGGCCCGTTTTGATTACGCTGACATGTCATTTACGATGGCGTATATCAAAGAAGATGACATGTATTACGACACGGCGAACCTGCTGAAGGCAAAAACCAAATCAGAAATCAACGCTTCGGTGTCCTGGGTTCTGAAATCCGTAATGCTGACGTTTGAGGTAAAAAATATCGGGAATGACAATTACGAGGACTTTAACGGGTATCCCCAGCCTGGGCGGTCCTGGTTTTGTTCCGTTAAATATTCCATATAATCTTTAACAATCAAGGAGAAGGACATGAACACAAAATTAGCGAAACTATTATTGTTAATCTTTCTATCGGTCATTGGATTTTCAGCTTCCGCCAATGCGGAAGAAACACAGACGGCGATTGTCGTAACCGCTGCCGCAGACTGGTCAAGCGGCGCTCATTCAATTGTGTCGGTAGATCCGGTGGGCGGACCGCGGACTGCGCAAAACAATATCAATCCTTCGGGCTCGGATTTAACCGTGGTTGCCCATGATCATTATTTTTATCGCATGGAACGAAGCGGCGCCCACAATATCACTAAATATGATGTGAACGCGCCGGATACGCCCATCTGGCAATTTTCCACTGAAGGGGATGAGTCCAACAGCAATCCTTATGATCTGGTTTTTGCTGATGATGAGAAAGCATACCTGATCCGATATGGATCAGAAACCGCCTGGATCGTCAACCCTTCGGCGGAAACGGAGGCCGCATTTAAAATCGGCGAATTGGATTTAAGCAATTATTCCGACGCGGATGGCACTCCGGAAATGAGCGCCGGAATGATTGCGGATGGGCGGCTTTATATCACGCTCCAGCGCATCGACACATCCGGCGGGTGGGGCAATTATACGTACAACGCCCCTTACGTTGCGGTATTTGACACGGCAACGGATGCGGAAATTGATACTCAAAACTGTAACTGCGATTTAAAAGGAATCGCCATTGAAAATATTTTTAATCTTCTGACCATTCAGTATGTCGATAACACCGGTATGATCTATGTTCAAGGCGTGGGAAACTGGGACTATACAAACGCGGATGCCTCCGGCGGCATCGTTAGGATTAATCCCGCAACATATGAAACCCAATTAATTTTATCGGATTCATCGGATTATGGCGCGGTCGCAGGAATGGCCATCGTATCCAAAACAAAAGGGTATTTTGTGGGCTATGCCGGGTGGGGCAATAATAGCCTGTATTCATTTGATCCGTCATGCGGTTGTGGTGTGACGGCGGTTGACGGATTTGATAATATCAGTATATCCGGCATGCAGGCCGGTGTCTACACGGACAAAAACGATATGCTGTGGATTTGCAATCAAACCACCGCATCGGTGGATATTTTAAATACCGGCACGGACATCGTTGATGAAAGTGTCT
>PCSG01000244.1:4003-4871 GCA_002772195.1 Desulfobacterales bacterium CG23_combo_of_CG06-09_8_20_14_all_51_8
GGTTGTTTTCTGTTCGGAAGGAGACCCGGATGACGACGATGGTGGCAATAATAATGACGATTCCTGTTTTATTTCAACCCTGAAATAACAAGCAAAAAGACTTTGTCAAATCCAAAACCCCATATGCATGGCGGCAATCCTGATGATGCCATAAAGCGGTATGGCCTTGATCTAAGCCTGCCGGTGATTGATTTCAGTGTGAATATCAATCCGCTGGGTCCCCCGGAAATCATTCGCCGGCAATGGGCGGACTGGTTCGGCTGTCTTTCGTCATACCCGTCCCAAAACGGCGGGTGTCTGGAAAATTTTTACCAGCGCCGGTTTGATCTGCCGGAAAACAGTGCGATCGGCGGCAACGGATCCATTGAACTGATATATCTGGCGCCCCGGGCCTTAAAAGTAAAAAAAGCCCTGATTTTTACCCCGTCGTTTCATGATTACCGGCGATCCTGTGAAACAGCCGGCATAGAGGTGATTACCCTGCCGCTGGTAAAGAATCATCGCAAAACAATAAATTAAATGCGGCCCGGCAATATGTTCAGCGCTTTGTCGGCCGGGATGCCGGTCAACTGGATACCGCGGGAATTGCGCGGGCCGCAATGGAAAGTGTGGCGGAAAATTTTGTCGACGGGTTTTTGGCCGTTGTTTTCTGGTTTGTTTGCGGTTGTCTTTTTGCCGGCTGGGTGGGATGGCCGCCGATGGGCTTTGCCATTGGGTGCGTGATTTTTTATCGAGTGGCCAATACCCTGGATGCCATGATCGGGCACAATAATGATGATGGTCTCGTAAAAAGTCAAAAAAACAATTTATTGTCATTCCGGCGAAAGCCGGAATCAAGCAATTTCAATATGTTCTGGATGCCGGATCA
>PCSG01000244.1:4896-6859 GCA_002772195.1 Desulfobacterales bacterium CG23_combo_of_CG06-09_8_20_14_all_51_8
TACGAGAGCATCAATGATCGATACCAAAAATTCGGGTTTATTTCTGCAAAAACCGATGACTTTTTAAATTTCGCGCCTGCGCGGTTATCTGTTCCGATGATCATAGCGGCGGCTTTTTTATTCGGTTATGATGCAAAAAACGGTTTTCGAGTTGCCATGCGGGACCGGCGCAAGCATGCATCTCCCAATTCCGGCCACCCGGAAAGCGCCATCGCCGGTATTTTGAGGGTCCGTTTGGGCGGGCCCGCTGTTTATGCCCATGGATATGTTGACAAAGCCTGGCTCGGGGATGATATCACCGAAGTTAAACCAGGCCATATTCATGATACCTGCCGCATCATCTTTTGCGCGGCATGGATTTCTCTGGCGATTGCCATGGGGGTGATGGCGGGATTTGAAGGGATTTAGGGATAAAAGATGGCAAAGAGCATCATGTTGCAGGGGACAGGTTCATCCGTGGGAAAAAGCGTGCTGGTGACCGCGCTTTGCCGTATCTTTAAAAATGACGGGCATCATGTTGCGCCCTTTAAGTCGCAGAATATGGCGCTGAATTCATTTATTACCCGTGAAGGTCTTGAAATGGGGCGGGCCCAGGTGGTGCAGGCAGAGGCCTGCAAACTGGAACCTTCGGTTGCCATGAACCCAATTTTGATCAAGCCCAGCAGTGACACGACTGCGCAGGTGATTATCAATGGCCGGGTGTATAAGAATCTTGATGCAAAAGGGTATCATGGGTATAAACGCACGGCCCTCCCGTTTGTGAGGGCCGCCTATGCGTCATTGGCTGAAAAATATGAGGTCATCGTGTTGGAGGGCGCTGGTTCTCCGGCAGAGATAAATTTAAGGGAAAATGATATTGTCAATATGGGCATGGCTGAAATTTCAGACAGTCCGGTGGTGCTTGTGGGCGATATTGACAAGGGGGGCGTCTTTGCCGCGCTGGTGGGGACGTTGTATCTGCTAGATGAAAAAGAAAAAGCCCGGGTTAAAGGTGTTCTTATCAATAAATTTAGGGGTGATCTGGAATTATTAAAACCTGGTTTGAAAATGCTGGAAGATATTATTAAAATCCCGGTGCTCGGGGTCATCCCATATTTTGACATCCATATTGAAGATGAGGATAGCGTCACGGAGCGCTTTAAGGGTGAAAATATAAACGGATCGGTTCACATTGATATTGTAAAATTGCCGTACATGTCGAATTTTACAGATTTTGACAGCTTAAAATTATTTAAGGAGACGCATGTCCGTTATGTTGAGCATGCACATGAGATTGTTGATCCGGATATGCTCATTATACCGGGCACAAAAAACACCATTCATGACATGCTTTTTTTAAAAAAGAGAAAAATCGATCAGAGAATACAATCTCTCGCAAAGTCAAATTGTCTCATTATCGGCATCTGCGGCGGATATCAAATGCTCGGCAAATGGATTCAGGACCCGTCCGGGATTGAGGGATCGACTGCAGAGATTGATGGCCTGGGCTTTTTTGATATGCAGACCGCGATTGAAACCCACAAGACCACAACACAGGTGCAGACAAAAGTCGAATGTAACCATGGGTTGCTGGCGGCATGTCATGGCATTGAGCTTAAAGGGTATGAAATCCACATGGGAAAGAGCCAGGGAAATCTTGAAAATATAAGTTTCCTTAAAAGCGGTCAGCGTATTATAGGGGTCTGTGATCGGAATATTATGGGAACCTATCTGCATGGGTTATTTGACACAAAGGAATTCACGCTTCACCTGTTAAACCGGATCAGAAAAAACAAGGGATTAACTTCCACGACAAGGACTCAGAGCTACCAGGAATTTAAAGATACGGAATATGAGCGGCTCGCTGCTCTGGTAAGGGGACATATTGATATGCAAAAAATTTATGCCATCCTGGAATCTGCCAGTGATTTTTCTTGATAAAAGGCAATGAAAAATCCAAAGCCCCACTAAAACAAATGTTCCC
>PCSG01000348.1 GCA_002772195.1 Desulfobacterales bacterium CG23_combo_of_CG06-09_8_20_14_all_51_8
AACGCCTGAAAAAAGCGGCCCATGGGTTGATCGAGACCTCCGGCATTGTCTACCGGGGCAAATCCATGGCCAATCTCATCGCCTTGGCGGAAAAAATCGCCCGGACGGATTCCACCGTACTGATCCAGGGGGAGAGCGGCACCGGCAAGGAACTCATCGCCCGTTTCATTCATGAGCATTCGCCGCGCCGTCATAGTCCTTTTCTGGCCATCAACTGCGCGGCCCTGCCGGCGAACCTTTTAGAAAGCGAGCTGTTCGGTTATGTCAAGGGCGCTTTTACCGGGGCCGACGGCAATAAAAAAGGACTGTTGCTGGAAGCAGGGTCCGGCACTTTTTTTCTGGATGAGGTCAGCGAACTGCCGGTGGGGTTGCAGGCCAAGCTCCTGAGGGCGCTCCAGGAAAAGGAAATCCGGCCTGTGGGCGGTGTCCGGAACATGCCCATTGCGGCCCGCGTCATCGCCGCCGCCAACCGGGATCTGAAGCAGATGATCGCAAAAGGCGATTTCCGGGAAGACCTCTATTACCGGCTGGCGGTTTTCCCCCTGACCATCGATCCCCTGCGCAGCCGCAAGGAAGATATTCTGATGCTGGCCCGCCATTTTTTAACGCGCCTCAAGCCCAGCCATCCGGGTTTTGCCCCGGAGGTCGTGCGCTGCCTGGAATCCTACCCCTGGCCGGGCAACGTCCGGGAGCTTGAAAACACCATCGAATATGCTTCCGTGATCGCGCCCGACGAAAAGATCACCCCGGCCCATCTGCCGCCCGCCATCACCCAGAGCGCCCGGGACCCGCTTTTGCCGCTGGCATCCGAGCGGCCTTCCTTGAAAGAGCTGGAGCAGCGCTACGTCAGCCTTATCCTCGAGCATACCGGGGGAAATAAGGCCGAAGCCTCGCGCATTTTGGGCATCGGCACGACAACCCTGTGGCGGTATCTCAAAAAATAAAAATCCTCGGTTAAATTCATTCCACGCTTTTCATTTTGGAATGCCGTTTCATTTTGAAATGGCGGTCTATCCCTCGCTCGTTTTATAAAAGATTACAACCAATTGAAAATATGGTGTTATTAGATTTATCAGATGCTTGGCACGGGTCGTGCATTTAATCAAGAAGATGCGACGCGCAAGCCGCGCCGTTATTCTGAAATCCGCCAACGAAAAGAAAGGACAATCCAAAATGAATTTTCGAAAGGACAAGCCGACTGCATCCAGGGCCGAGGTCTGGTTCGACGACACGACCCTAAGCCTTCAGGCCATATCCCGCCAGCCGGCGGGGATGCTTGCGGAAATCCGGAAAGTGGTTCGCATGGCCGCCCGGTTCAGAGAGGAGTTCGTCCAGCCCCGGGCCCTTGAAATGGACCGCCGGCTCCAGGCGGATTATTCTTATCTGCCCTGGGAATGGGTGGAGGAGGCCAACCGGCGGGGCTTTTTCACCCTGTGCCTTCCCAAACTGTTCGGCGGCCAAGGGGTCTGCTTTCCCGCCTTATCCTATTTTCTAGAGGAAATCGCCGTCGACTGTCTGGGCTTGGCGAATATCATCGGTGCGCATTATTTAGGCCTTGGGACTCTGATTGTGACCTGGAACCTGCCCCTGATAGCTAAAGTTTGCGAAGAGATTGTGGCTGGCGAGAAAAGCGGGAAAGCCTGCCTGGTGAGTCTCGCCATGACCGAGCCGACCTCGGGGTCGGATACCCCGGAGCCGGACCTTCTGGACAAGGGCGAAGTGGCGTGTCACGCCCAAAAAGTCGAGGGCGGATATCGGGTCAACGGGGCTAAGATTTTCATTTCCAACGGCCATTTTTCCACCTGGCATATCACCGTGGCTTTCGAGGATTTGAAGCGGCCGTCCGAGAGCGGGGTGTTTCTTGCAGTGAAAACCGGGACCCAGGGTTTCCAGATCGGAGGCAAGGAAAGCAAGATGGGGCAATTGGCCTGCCCGGCCAGTGAACTTTTTTTCAGCGATTGCTTTGTCCCCGACGCGCATGTGGCATTGTCTCCGGACCACACCCGGGGCTATTCCAAAACCCATCGGCAAATTTATCAGCGCCTGTTTGACGATCTGTGTTCCATCTCCCGGGCGGGCGTCTGCGCGTTATGCGCCGGCGCAGCAAGGGGCGCCTATGAGGATGTGTTAAAGTTCGTCGCCGCAACCCAAAATCAGGGAGATTATCTTATTAATGCGGAATGGGTGCAGTGCCGGCTGGCGGATCTCTACCAAAATGCCGTCATCGCCCGGCTGCTCCAGGTGGAAACCAATTACGCCAATGGCTTATACGGCGTTTATAAGCCTCTGCAAAGCAAAGCGGCTTATTACGCCGTGAAATGCCTGCCCGGGGCGTTCCTTCGCTGGGGCTTGCGGGTAATGCTTAAACATGAATGGTTGATGAAAATGATACGAAAAATGCTCATGGAAGGGTTTACGCCAGCCCACATTCAGCGCACCGCCGGACTGGCGGCCCTGGCCAAATTCACCGGCTCGGACGCGGCAATGAAAAATTGCCAGATGGCGCTTGAAATCATGGGCAAAGCCGGCCTGCGGCACGCCGGGGGTGCTGAGAAACGGCTTCGGGACGCGAAACTCCTTCAAATTTATGAAGGCACCAATCAAATCAACCGCCTGGACCTCTTCAGAAATCTGATCGGACGCGGCCTGCCCCAGGTCCGGTTCTACGAGGATGCGGAGAGGAGGACGTCTCATCATGGCAAATAAGAATGACAATAAGGAATACCAAATGCTTGCGAGTTCCGTTCGGGAATTCGCCCAAAAAGAACTGGCGCCCCATCTGGGGGATAACGATCATTGGCCGTTGAGCGATTTTTTCGTTGCGGCCCTGGACAAAGCCTTTGCCCTGGATTTTTTCCATGTCATGCTTCCGGAGGAGTTAAACGGCTGGGGCGGTAAAATCAAGCCCTTATGCCTGATCCTGAAAAACATCGCCGAGGTGGATGCGAGCTTAAGCGCAATCCTGCTGACCAACGCCGTGGCCCAGGAAATTCTCCACCAGGCGGATGCGGGCGATTTGCTGCGGTCCATCGCTGGGGAATCTCAAAAGCCCGGTGAATTCTTCACGGCCTATCCGCTTTTGACGCATCCGGACGAGGATGATATGCTTCTTCAGGCGTTTCCTCAAAACGGCCATTTTGTGCTGACGGGCCAGGCGGAATACGTGGCCCTGGGGCCCATGGCAAAGCGGGCGCTGCTGCCGGCCAAAACCGCCACGGGTGGTGGTTTTGATTTCTTTCTGGTGGATATCACCCAGGCCGGGATTAAAATGGGAGAGCCGATCTTGAGCATGGGCCTTCATGCGTGTCCGGCCGCGGATCTGATGCTGGACGGCGCGGAGGGGCGCTTGATCGGAAAGCCGGGTGAAGGCCCCCATTATTTCAACCGGGCCATGACCCGAATGCTGCCGGCGGCCGCAGCCGTTTCCTGCGGTCTGATCCAGGGATCACTTAAGGAGGCGCTGCAATATAGCCGCAAGCGAAAACAGGGGGGACGCCGAATTCTGGACTGGTCGGAATTGCGCCTGATCCTGGCGGACATGGCGCTTTCAGCCAAAACCGCCGAAATTCTGCTGGCTCAGGCGCTTCATGCCGTTGATGTAGGTGACGCCAAATGGGCCGAGGACGCTTACACGGCAGCCATTTATATTCTGGAGGCGGCCTGCGAGGTCACGTCAAACGGTATCCAGGCGTTGGGCGGTTACGGCTACACCAAGCATCATTTCCAGGAACGGCGGTTCCGGGACGCCCAGCACCTGAGCTCCGTATTCGGCAGCGCTATCCCGCGCCGGTTGAATTTCGTCCGACAATGTTTGAATTGGTAATAAAATCAAATAGGAGGAACACCATGCAAGCCATCGGTTTGAAACGGGAAACTTTTTTTGAAGGAATTTTACAGCACGCCATTCCGGAATATGACGTCAAACTGCCGATTTTTTATTATGATAACACTTCCATGACCGCCATCTACACGGCCCCGACGTCGAAAATGCGAGCTCACCTGCCGTCGGATGCCCTGCATCCCGTGGAAATCTATCCAGGCCGGTGCCTTGCGGCCCTGTCCGCCTTTGAATACCGGAAGACGGACATCGGCCCCTATAATGAGTTTTCCTTGGCGACCCTGGTCACCTATGGCCGGCCGGGCCTTGCCGGGCTCTCCCTGGCCAAGGCCATGCTGACGAACGAGGTGCACGTCTATATTCTGTCACTGCCCGTGGATTCCGAAGTCGCCCGCCGGGGGGGTGTGGAGCTCGCCGGTTATCCAAAATTCATGGCCGATATTACCTGGACTTCGGACGATCGTTCCTTGTCCTGCCAGGTGGCGACCCAGGGGAAGCCCCTTGTCCGGGTGACGGGCCGGAAACTTGCAACATCCAAAGGCCCCCTCATGCATACGACCATTTATACGAAGCTGCGGGACTGTCTGCTTAAAGCCAATTTATATATTGATCCCCAGAAATTCGCCCAGTCTTTTAACCCCAAGAGCGCATCCATCGAAATCGGCACGGGCCATGAACTCTGCGACCTGCTAAAGGATTTGCAGTTGAGCAAGACCCCCCTGGCGTATCAATACAGTCCCCTGAGCCGGGCGATTCTGTTCAACTCCAAAAACATCATTGATATATAACGGATCTTCCCCTCGGATTAGCCCCAAGATCGAT
>PCSG01000089.1:0-647 GCA_002772195.1 Desulfobacterales bacterium CG23_combo_of_CG06-09_8_20_14_all_51_8
GGGGACGTCCTTAAATAATTCAATAACTCATTTTAAACGCCGAAAATTGTTCTTCCGGACAATCGCTTCGCCCCGCCGGACCGCATAGGAAACACCCGCCGGCGTCATGGCCAGCTTCCGGGCAAAATCGCTCGTCCAACACCTCTCTTGTCGGACCAAATTAACTTATTGAAAAACAATAAAATTGGTGTTAAATGGGGCGTTTTGTGGTCTTAGGCCCATCTTTTTGAGAGTAAAAAAGCCGTTTTAGAAGGGGCAGCCATGACAATCCGTAAAAACTTGACAAAACGTACGCGAAAGCGTACATCTATAAAAAAATCAATTAATTTAATGATAAGAGGAAAATCATGCCGACCTTAACTGCCACCGAAGCCAGAACAAAACTTTATGGCCTAATTGACCAAACGACTGTTTCCCATGAGCCAATAATCATAAAAGGTAAGCGCGGGAATGCAGTTCTTATTTCTGAAGACGACTGGCGTTCTATTCAAGAAACGATTTATCTCCTGAACATTCCTGATATGCGGGAGTCAATCCGCGACGGTTTAGCCACGCCTATCGAGAAGTGCACAAAGGAACTTAATTGGTAATGTGGCAGGTCGTCTTCACAAAGCAGGCGCAAAAAGACGCCAAAAAAATTTCATCCG
>PCSG01000089.1:656-5394 GCA_002772195.1 Desulfobacterales bacterium CG23_combo_of_CG06-09_8_20_14_all_51_8
GCATCAATATTCAACACCGCCTTGTTTATCAGGTTCTTGAGTCTGAAAAAACAGTTAAGGTGATTCGAATGTGGACTCATTATGAATAATTATCATAGCCATTCACTTCACCAGATCGCGTCGCTTCTTAAAAAACGCCTTGACGTTTTGGAGTTAAAACGTTACAGTACCTCTCAATGAATGGAGGTGATATTATGGAAACATCTGTTAGGCGCGCCACAATTTATCTGGATGAGGTTGTTCATAAAGCCCTTAAAATAAAGGCGATAGAGACATCTCGATCAATTTCAGATATTGTTAATTCAGCCGTTAAAGCATCTCTCGCGGAAGATGCCGAAGATCTTGCAGCATTCGAAGACAGGGCGAATGAGCCTCTGCTCAGTTATGATGAAATGGTGAAGAGGCTCAAAAAAGATGGCCGAATATAGGGTGTTGTTCAGAAAATCCGTGGAAAAGGATCTTTCCTGCATTCCGAAAAAGGAGGTAGGAAGACTTCTTAATCGTATCAAAGCCCTTGAAAAAAATCCCCGGCCCCCCTGGTTGCGAAAAATTGACTGGACAAGAACGGTACCGCCTTCGCCAGGGACGATACCGCATAATTTATTCGATCCAGGATGATGAACTTACCATATGGATTGTGACGATTGGTCATAGAAAAGATATTTATCGCTGAAGCCCTTTCCTTTTTTCCAAGGAAACGCCCGCGAAACATTCGGGAACCTGACGTCAACGTTCAGAAAGAGAGATACACATGAAAGACGGATATAAATGGGTTGGTTTTCAATATGAAGTCACCGGTAATATCTACAGTCTGGGGAGAATCCCGAAGTGCAAGACAGCGATGCTGAAACATTTGAAGCCCGGTGAAAAATTGCTGGTGGCGGGCGCGGGGCACGGCACCGAGGCGATCCAGGCCGCCCGAATGGGCGTCCATGTGACGGCGGTTGATCTTTCGGCCACCATGCTCAAGCATTTAAACGCCCGGCTGGATAAATGCATGGACGTCCAAGGAGACATGACCTGTATTAATGACGATATTTTCAACATCCAGGATTTGGGGAAATTCGATATGGTGATCGCGAATTTTTTCCTCAATGTGTTTCCTGAAAAACGGGTGGATGAGGTGGCCAACCATTTGGCCGATCTCGTCAAGCCGGGGGGATATTTTGTCGTGGGCGAATTTGTGTTTCCCCAAAAAGGGATTGCGGGGCTCATCCAGAAAATCAACTGGTATCTTGCCATCCTGTTTTACAGCGCCACCACCGAAGCGGCCTTGCACCCGGTTCATGATTACGCCGGGCTCGTGCGCCAATCCGGATGCGAGATCCTGGATATCGAATATTTCAAAATACTTGGGCTCAAACTGTATTGGTCTATTTTAGGGAAGAAGAAATAACCCAGTCACCCCTCACCCTGCCCTCTCCCGCCAGGGGAGAGGGATTTCTAAGCCGTATTCAATCCGCCAGATCAATCCCCCAGATATCCCGGCAATATTCCCGGATGGCCCGGTCCGAGGAGAATTTGCCCATGCGGGCCACGTTAAGGATGGACATGCGGGTCCACTGGTCCGGGTTTTGCCAGACCCGGCTCACGGTTTCCTGGCACTCAATATAAGACTGATAATCCGCGAGCAGCATGTATTTGTCCTGGAACAGCAGCGCGTCCACCAGGGGCCGGTACAGGTCCCGCCGGCCGTTTGAAAACACCCCGGAATCAATCAGATCAATCACTTCGCGAAGCTCCGCATTGGCCTGGGCATACTGATAAGGCACATAGCCCGAAGCCTTTAACGCCGCGACTTCTTCCACCGTAAGGCCGAACAGGAAAAAATTCTCCGGCCCGACTTCCTGGCGGATCTCCACATTGGCGCCGTCCAGGGTGCCGATGGTCAAAGCCCCGTTCATGGAAAACTTCATGTTGCCAGTGCCCGACGCTTCCATGCCGGCGGTGGAAATCTGTTCGGAAAGATCGGCGATGGGATAGACCCGCTGGCCTATTTTGACGTTGAAATTCCGGATGAAGATGACGTTGAGCCTCCCGGCGACGTCCGGGTCCCGATTCACCACTGCCGCCACGGAATTGATGAGCTTGATAATGAGTTTCGCCATGTAATAGCCGGGTGCGGCCTTGCCCCCGAACACAAAGGTGCGGGCCGGAATATCAATGCCGGGGTTCTTTTTGATGCGGCTATATAAAGTGAGAATATGCAGCAGGTTCAGATGCTGGCGCTTGTATTCATGAATCCGCTTGACCTGCACGTCAAACAGGGAATCGGCGTTTAAGCGGACCCCGGTTTTCTGGAACACGTAATCCATCTGTTCCTGCTTGTTGTCCCGCTTGACCTTCCGCCAGGCGTTCAGAAAATCCGGATCGTCGATGAACGCTTCCAGCCCCCGGAGTTCATCAAACTGCTTGATCCAGCCGTTCCCGATCCGGTCGGTGATCACGCTGGAAAGGCGCGGATTACACATCAGCAGGAACCGCCGGGGGGTGACGCCGTTGGTCACATTGCTGAATTTTCCCGGAAACAGGTCATAAAAATGCCGCAGGGTGCTGGCTTTTAAAAGTTCCGTGTGAAGTTGCGCCACCCCGTTGATGGCATGACTTCCCACGCAGGCAAGATTGGCCATGCGCACATATTTTTCCCCAACTTCTTCGATCAGCGACAGGGGTTCCAGCGACGTTCCGGGAAAATTTTCGCTGACCTGCTTTAAAAACCGGTGATTAATCTCATAGATGATTTCCAGATGCCGTGGCAGGACCCGGGCGAACAGCGGCAGAGACCATTTTTCCAAGGCTTCGGGGAGCAGGGTGTGGTTGGTGTAGCTGAAGGTATGGCTGGTGATATGCCAGGCTTTTTCCCAGTCCATGTCGTGCTCGTCCACCAAGAGGCGCATGAGCTCCGCCACTGCGATGGCCGGGTGGGTGTCGTTGAGTTGCCCCGCAAACGTTTCATGAAAATTGTCCAGGGTATTTTCTTTGAGCAGATGCATTTCAATGAGATTCTGCAGGGAACAGGACACGAAAAAAATCTGCTGCTCCAGCCGGAGCTGTTTGCCCTGAAGCAGTTCGTCATTGGGATACAGCACCTTGGTAATATTTTCCGACGCCACCTTGCACTCCACCGCGCCATAGTAATCGCCCGTATTGAAATCACTGAAATCAAAGGATTCCGGGGCTTCGGCCTTCCAGAGCCGCAACATGCAAGCGGTTTTTGCCCCATAGCCCACGATGGGAATATCATAGGCCATGCCCCGAACGACGCGCTCGGGAGTCCACTCTACACGAAATGCGCCGTTCGCATCCACATGGCTGTGGGTACAGCCGCCCAGCTTGACATCGTAAACCCGCTCCGGACGGGGAATTTCCCAGGGATAGCCATGCTGGAGCCAGTTGTCGGTGATTTCAATCTGCCAGCCGTCATGGAATTTCTGGTGAAAGATGCCGTGCTCGTAACGAATGCCGAAGCCGATAGCGGAGACTCCGAGGGTGGCCATGGATTCGACGTAGCAGGCCGCGAGCCGGCCCAGGCCCCCGTTGCCCAGGCCGGGTTCCTGTTCATGCTCAATGATGCCGTCAAGGTTCAGGCCGTAGGCGGCCACCGCCTGCTTCATGGTGTCGTACATGCCCAGGTTGTGAAGGTTTCTGGCAAGCTGGGGGCCGATAAGAAATTCCGCTGAAAAATAGCAAACCGCTTTCTTCTTTTGAACGAAAAATTTCTCCACCGACTTCAGCCAGACTTTCATTAGCCGATTACGAACGGTGTAGGCCACCGACAAGTAGCAATCGTTAAGAGTGGCCATGGCCGGGGGCTTGCCCAGGACATAAAGAAGGGTTTCCGCAAGGTCCAGTTCGATCTCTTCAAGGCTCATGCCGGTGCGGGCATTGGGTATCGACGATTTTTTTTTGGATTTCTTTTCTTCCGGCTGCATGTGCGGTTCCTCCTGGATTATTGGGATCGTGAAGAATTGCTTTCAGTTTCTAAAAATTGTCTGCCCCGCGCCTTGCAAATCGTCCACGGCCTGCATGACCCGGGCGGCCATGGATGCTTCAGCTTTTTTAAGATACGCCCGGGGATCATAGGATTTTTTATTGCCGACTTCCCCGTCGATTTTCAAAATGCCCTCGTAACCTGTGAGAATATGACCGGCCACGGCCCGGGTAAAAGCATACTGGGTATCCGTGTCCACATTCATTTTCACCACCCCGTACCGGACCGCCTCCCGAATTTCAGAGAGTGTTGAACCGGAACCGCCGTGGAACACATACCAAAACCGGGCCTCCGGGCCGAAGGCCTTTTGGAGGGCGTCCTGTCCCTGTTTGAGAATTTCAGGCCGGAGTTTCACCATCCCCGGCTTGTAGGACCCGTGCACATTGCCGAAGGTGGCGGCGAACATATAGACCCCGCCGGGCACTTCCTTCATCCGGCGATAGACTTCCATCATATCCTCGGATGTTGTATAGAGCCTTTGGGAAGGGGCGTTTTCATGGCTGACGCCGTCCTCTTCCCCGCCGACAATACCGGCTTCGATCTCCAGCACCAGCTCGTTTTCCGCGCAGAGTCCCAGGAGCCTGACGGCGATATCCAGATTTTTAGAAAGCGGCAGGGTGGACCCGTCGAACATGTGGCTGTTGAACAGATTCGGCAGGCCTTTGGCACGCCGGGCCTGGGTCTCCCGAATCAGGGGCATGAGAAAGGAGTCCACCTTGTCCGGCGGGCAGTGATCGGTTTGCAGGG
>PCSG01000188.1:0-4829 GCA_002772195.1 Desulfobacterales bacterium CG23_combo_of_CG06-09_8_20_14_all_51_8
AAAAGGCCACCCAGAACTGCGCCCAGAACTGCGCCCAGAGCTCCCCGCTGGGAGGAGCAGGATGTTTCCGGCATGCCGACTTCACAGCAGAAATCCATATAATCGAACATGCCCCTTTTCCAGACCATGGAGCCGATAGCGGTTAACATTTCAAATGTTACGGGCACCATATCCATGGCATAGAGGATCGCCGGGGAATTACAGAAGGTGGTGGCGACAATTTTTTTCCCCTGCGCGTGAGCGGTCAGGATGTTTTCATAATATTGGGACATCATTTTAAGCGCCTGAATACCGGGATCACCGGCATCGATTAATGTCTTGGCGATATTTTTAAAATAGGGGATATACCGGTAGGTAAGTTCGGTTTCCTTTTTCGTGCCCAAGGGCACTCTGGCGGCGGTCGCAAGTGTTTTTCCCATCAGCCAGTCATAGTTGTATTCTTGCATTTCAGGTCTCATAGTTGTCTCCTTGCCGCGTCCATCCGTTCCAAAAACGCGTTGATCCGCAGTTTCATCCGGCCGGCGTCGATATGCGGCCCGTATTCCCGCTCAACCCGGAGGCAGGGGATTCCCATAGCTTCTAAATCCCTTTCAAACAAGGCGTTTTCCGCGCCGTGCAGGTCGCAGAAACGGATATTCTGCATGATCACGCCCTCAGCCCGGGACTGATGAATTTTTTCCTTGAGCATGGCGAGCCGCTCTTTATATTTGCCGTACATCCGGGGGCAGACCGATGACCCGAGATAATGCTGGGCAAGGGCTTCAATCGGGTCTCCATCTTCGCGGATTTCATTTCCTTCGTAACGGATGCCGAAACACAAGTTTTCGCCCACAATAATCGCCTTGTCCGTATCTTCGATTAATTTAAACAAATCGATCTCATCGCTGATGCTGCCCACCAGCATCACCCGGCTTTCCCCGGTGTTTAAAGCTTGGGTGCGTGTTTTGAGTTCCGCCAGCCAGTCTTCCAGGAGCCGGGTGTATTCTTCCCGGGGCATGACGGTGCCGGCAACCGTGGCGGCAAAAACATCGGTGCCGGAGACCACCACATTGTCTTGGGACCGCAGGGTTTCGATTTCCCCGAGCAGTCTTCGGCCCTTGTTGAATTCCCGGATGGCGGCGGTCAGTTTTTCGTCGGTGACGTTCACATGAAAATGGTCTTCTATACTTTTGATCAGGGCCCGAATTTCGTCGAGATACCAGGCCATGCCGTGGTTTTCGGCCTTGTGGGGCACATCAAAATAATAAAAATAATCCGGCACGATGCCTTTAAAATCTTCGCCAGCCTTTCGCCAGCATTCATCTAAGCGTCGCATGCCGTCGCACCCCGGGGTGATGATGGCGCCGTCCAGAAAAGAAAATTTTCCCTTGCCGGCCAGTTGCAGAATACATTTGGGAAAGCTGCAAATAAATGGCCCAAAATAAGTGTCCCCGATCTCCATGCCCTCGGTTTCAATTCCCCGGAGCCGGACCGGCAGAATGTCCACCGCATGAAATATTTCCGCAGGCGTATAGGAACAGGTATAGCCAACCACGGGTTTGCCCGTTTTTTTCCACTGGTGAATCGATTCGCATTCCACATGGGTTGCGGCGTCATGAAAAACATTCATTGGCTATGCCTCCTTTTGAGAAAACAGGGACGCCAGGGCGTCGCGCGCCTGCCGGGCGTCTTCTTCATATTCATCATCAACGGGCCGAAGAACGTCCGCCACCCATTTCACCAGGCCAGGAACCACCGACCGCGCCAGGGGTTTCATCGCATCGCCCACGCTGAAGAGTTTTTTGGCCGCTTCTGAAAGTTCGTATGGGTCAATGGAATGGACGAGTTGATCGACCGCGCCGGAGAATACGTCCGGTTTTTCTTCCCCCAGGCGATTGAAAATCCGCAAGCCATTATTGATGGCTTCCCCGATTTCCTGGATGTCGTAGGCATTGATATGGTCGGCCAGAGAGGCGGACAGCTCTGCATCATCCAGCCCGTCCCAGTAGGCGAGGCGCTGGTTTAAGGATTTCATTCGGATATTGGTGAGTTCCGGGGCCTTGATCAGGCAGAGGTTCTTGAGGTCCGGATGCCGGTTCACAGCCTCGGATACGGACTGGTCAAAGGATGCTTTTGTTTCCGCCAGAGCGATTTTCGCCTTCCATAGGGTTACGGTATCGGCCTTTTCGATGATGTCTCCGATTTTGGCGGCGAGCAGCTTCGGCAGCTGCGGCGCGCCGGGTTCCCCCAAGAGGGCGCTGCCGGTGTGGACTTTTCGGACAATTTCAGCGAGTTCATTGAACAGCCCGGCGAGGGGCCGGGTTTCGATTTCCTTAATAAAAGAAAGGATGACATCGGTGAGCAGGTCCGGCGGGAGTTCGTTTAAGCGGTTGACGGAAATATTTAAAGCGTCGGACAACATATTGACGGCCGTCGGGATGAGGGAAAGGAGGAGCACCACTTTTGACGGATACTGCCACATCACGTTGTTTGCCATAGTCACAAAGGCCCGGACATCAGCGGCTGAATTTTCCGCCATTTCCTTGAGGTCCCCGAAATCAATGGATTCAATCCAGTTTTTGAAACCGGGTTCCAGTCTTTTGGCGAAAAATTCAGGATCATTTTTGTGAATATCATTTAATATCCGGCAGACCCGGGTGATCATGTCCCCGGTCTGGCCGGTGGATATCTTGGATATCAGGTCCCCGAATATTTCTTTTTTATCTTCCGTATCCAGTTTTTCCATGGTTTCAACGGCAGCGCCGAGGAGATCAAACAAGCCGTTAATGAGATCAGGCAGGGGGTCGGCCAGGTTGCGGATAAATTGCGGGTCATCAAACAGGGGTGAGAGTTCCGCCCGTTCAAAAACATCTTCCGGCCGACGCAGGCTCCGGTTGAGATAATTCCCCACCAGTTTCATGATGAATTTTTTAATCCGGCGGTCTCCGGCAAATACATTCAGGACATCCGGAAGGATGTTTGCCAGGGCCTGGCGGACTTCTCTGGTTCCAAGAATCCGGGCGATGGCCGTGTTTTTCCCTTCCAGTTCCGCAAGATCAATATCGGAAAGTCGCAGGATTCCGGCCGGAAGCCCGGATGCGGTGTTGATCGGTTTCATGGTTTTCCTCATGAGGTTTATGCTTTTGGGGCAGCTGAAGGGTCCCTTCCCGCTCCTTCTTTATTAAGATGAGCGGGAAGGTGAGCGAAAATCAAATCAGATTGGGTAATAATTTACTGCATCACAACCCGGGCAGTCGCATCTTCCGGCTGATCTGTTTCAGGAAGCGCGGCCATGGTCTTACCTTTGCCTGCGGAAACCGTTTCCCCGGCCAGCAGGTGCTTGGCCAGCCGTTTGCCTAAAGACAAAATCGTGGTGGTGGGCGGCAGGCCCCATTCCTGGGGAATGACCGAACAGTCGCAGACATAGAGGTTGTCAAATTTGGTTTTCAGGTTCGTGTCCACATGCTCGCCGATTTTCACGGTGCCGCCGGGATGGGCCGCAAACATCCATCCCCGGTAAATATCGGTTGCCCCGGCGTTTCTGAGGACTCTCTTGGCGTGCTCCACCCCTTTATCGAGTTTCAGGCGGTCGTCTTTGGTCAGTTTCTTGTCCACCCATCCGCGCTTGGTGAGCCCGCCGCTCATATCATCCCGGATTTTAATCATGATAGGGAGAACGTCCTTGTATTTGAATGCCTGTTTGAATTTAAAGACTTCCAGGTCAATAAGGATTTTCAGAAGGTGGGGCTGATTGAAATCGGTCATGACAATGCCATCTTCAGGAAAATGAACGCCGGAACTCATGGGCACGGCCTTGCCGTTGCCAAGGCCTTTGATGGTGCCGTAAACAAAGACCAGCGGGTCAAAGAAGAAATCATAGCCTGTGCTTCTCATGCCGCTTTCCCGAAGGATCAGCGGGGACCCGATGCCGCCGGCGGCGACGATGACCGTCGGCGCATAGGCGTGAAATGTTTCCTTGTTGTGCCGGTACTGGACCCCCACGGCCTTTTTATTTTCGATGAGAACTTTTTCCACTTTGGCGTAATTGATCATTTTGGCCCCGTTTTTCAGGGCTTCATCCACAAAATGCCGGGCGTTCCACTTGGCCCCGTAAGGGCAGCCGTAGCTGCAGAGCTGGCATTTGGCGCGGCATTTGTTCTGGTAGATGAATTTATTGAGCTTGTGGCAGTCATATCCCAGTTCCAGGGCGCTTTCCATAAAGGCCCGGGGTCCGGCCATCATGAGCTCGTCGCACAGCGGGTCCATGGGAACCTCTTTCCGGATTTCATCGGCTTCAGCGGAAATGTCCACCCCGTAAGTTTTCAGCATGTCCACCGGCGCCGGAAACGCCGTGGCGCAGTAAATCATGGAGCTGCCGCCCGTGGTGATGGCCCGGACCATGCCCAGCAGATCACTGGTAATCAACATACTTTTGCCGGGAATGCAGGCCTGGGGGATGACCTGGGCAGCCGAGCCTTTGGTGGGATTGTTGTCCCCCCATTCCAGGATGAGCACTTTTTTTCCGTTTAAGGTCAGATCACGGGCCACGGTGGCCCCGCCGGGGCCCGTGCCCACAACGATGGCGTCAAAGTCGGTTTTGGGTGTTTGCATGACGATTGTCTCCTTTATAATAATTGCTGATGCGGATGCTGAACCTGATAACTGAAAATAAAAACGTCAATAAATGAGTGGTTTGGGGCCAGCGGAGGTGGATCAGGATAAGAGAAAACAACGGCAGGAGCAAAAAACACTGTTTCAAAGTCGACCGTCGACCGTCGACTTTGACTTTAAAGTTTCCGCGAATTGCTGTCAAGAAAAAAATCGAAAAAAATTTAATCTGTTAGCCCAAC
>PCSG01000052.1:0-4907 GCA_002772195.1 Desulfobacterales bacterium CG23_combo_of_CG06-09_8_20_14_all_51_8
AAGGCTTCCGCATGCGCGGAATCCCGAGTATATTGCCAGACTCAGCTACCACCTTTTCATCCCCCCATGACATAAAAACTTGAAGATCGAGTATAATATTATTGACATTTTTTATTTCTTTTTATATAGAAAATCAGAATGTTAATAAAAGGATCGCAAAAAAATGAAATCATTTAATGATATTCAAGCAATCATCAGAAAGAATAAAAAAGAGCTAAAAGACCGATATGGATTAAAAGAGGTTGGGATATTTGGCTCTTATGTCAGGGGCGAGCAAGATGAAAGCAGCGATGTAGACCTCCTTGTTGAAGTGGAGCGGCCTATGGGGTTTATTAAATTTATAAAACTTGAAAATCACTTTTCCCAAATTCTGGGTGTAAAAGCGGATCTGGTAACGAAAAAAGCGCTTAAACCCAACATAGGCAGGCGAATTTTACAAGAGGTTCGGTATGTCTATAAAGGAAAATGAGAGGGATGTTCGGGATTATTTGAATGACATTTTAGAGATGATTGAGGATATCAATAAATTCATTGAAGGTATGTCTTATGAAAATTTGGTGAATGACAAGAAAACCTTGTACGCAGTGATCAGGTGCCTGGAAGTTGTGGGAGAAGCTGTTAAAAAGATTCCGAATTCCATCAGAGATGAACATTCTGAAATGCCTTGGCGTGAAATAGCCGGAATGAGGAACAAACTCACACACGAATATTTCGGAATCGATATAGAAACGATATGGGATACCATAAAAGAGGATTTGCCGGCGCTTAAAGAAGCCGTCTCAAGAATAATAACCGGATGAGCAAACTGCATCAGATCATGAACAAGAGGTAAGAGCCAGCTTGATCCCTTTTCCTTCAGTAAGGAAGACATTAATCACAATTCAAGACCCCAATTCGCCAATTCGGATTTCCCAATCCGCCGGTCTCTGACGGCTGATGGACAGATTTCCATTGCCGTGGCAAAAGAACTCATCAAGGCGTATGAAACAGAAAAAAGGGGGAAGGAAAATGGTGGAAGCATGGTTTGATCCAATGTTTGCCTGGATTCCGGGAACGCTATTGGGAGTTGTCGGCGGCGCGGTGGGCGGGCCTCTCGCGGGAATGTTTGCGCCCCGGGGGAAATTTAAATCCCAGGTCCTGGGGTTTTATATGGCCATTATCATCATCAGCGCCGGGCTCCTGGCGGCCGGGATCGCGGCCCTGGCATCCGGCCAGCCCTATGCGGTGTGGTATGGGCTGGGTTTTCCGGGCCTTTTGTGCCTGATCATTTTCGGCGTTCTGCGGGGCGTGGTGGCAAAACAATACGCGGCCGCCGAATTGCGCCGGACCATGGCCCGGGACCTGTGAAGTCCGGCTTTGACATAGAAGAAGGGGAGACCCGGATATTCGCCCGGGGCAGCCGAAAACTGGCCTGGATGGCATCCGGTGATCCAGCCGGGTTTCCGGTTTTTTTCGCCCACGGGTGCCCCGGTTCCCGCCTGGAAGTGGCGTTTCTGGCGGATCAGGCCCGAAACCAAGGGTTTCGCATTATCGGGTTCGACCGGCCGGGTTTCGGACGCTCGGATTTTGTGGACGGCTACGGGCTCCGGTCCTTTGCCGAAGACCTCAACGCCCTGGCGGATGATCTGGATATCAAGAAATTCGGCCTGATCGGCTGGTCCAGCGGCGGCCCCCCGGTTCTGTCGACAGCCTTTCATATGCCGGAGCGGGCGGTCTTTGTTTTTTCCCTTTCCGGGTACACTGACTTCGGGAAATTTGAAGATGCGAAACAACTGATGGCGGATTACAACCTATACGGTCCGGCCCTGTCGGATCATTTTCCCCGGCTCTTTGATCGGATGTTGCAAGTGATGGACTGGACGGACCGGCATCTGCCGAATTTTTACTTGAAGCTGGCCAAAGAGGAAATGCGGGCGCCGGACCGCCGGATACTGGATGACCCGGAGACGGCCGAACACTTCCTCAGGGATCAGATCGAGGCCATGGTTTCCGGATCAGACGGAGTGATTCAGGATTTGAACACCGAATGGGCGCCCTGGGATTTTGATCTTGCCCAGATAAAAATTCCGGCGGCGGTGTTTCAGGGAGAGCAGGATGTCTTTGTTCCCTGGCAGTTTGCCCGGCATCTGTCGGAAAACATGCCCCACGCCGCCCTCAAATTATACGAGGACAAAGGCCATTTGCTGATCCTGGACCCGTCCGTTCAGGACAATCTTTTCCGTCTGGCAAAAAAGGCGGTAAAGAATGCCGTAAAAGAATAAATTTCAGGATTCGGGTTCCTCTCCCGCCGTTACGATCATGCGGTAGGCGATATAGTATTTGTAAACATTGCTTACAAACTGTGCCGTTTCCCCCTTGATTTCCCGGGCCGCCACGATTTCCACATGATCAAACCACACGTTGGGGTCCAGATGCGCGTCTGAGGCTTCTCGGCGGAACCGGATGATTTTCCCGGGCCCCCCGTTATAGCCGGCCAGGGCGAACAGCAGTTTGTTCAGGTCATCCATGGGCTCCCCCGCGAAATACTGGTCCCAGAGAAACGCGAGATATTTGACGCCCGCGTGAATGTTTCCTTCCAGCGTATGAATATCGGGGACGTTGACGTTGGGGTCCGCGGCGGTGGACGGCAGGATCTGCATCACGCCCATCGCTCCGCTGGGATTATGGCGGTCCTGGCGGATTCCGGATTCCTGGTAGGCCAGGGCCGCCACCATGACCCAGTCCAGATGGTATTTTTCCCCGTATTTCTGAAACAGGGCGACCGACCCTTCAAATCGATCAAAATCGTCTTTTTTCAAGGGGTTGCTTACCCGGCAGCAGGACCCGAGACGCTGGTTGAAGAGCCTGTTCCATTCCAGGGAGTCTTTTTTGTGGGTGTTTGAAAACGCGGCGATCCGTTTGCAAAGGGCCGGGCTGTTTTTCCGGATGGCCCAGGCGATCTGGACGTTTTCCCGCAGCCGGACGTGGCGGCAGAAGGTGAGGCACGGGAAAATCCCTTCCCAGCAGTCGGCCTTGTGGCTGTCGATCACGGTCCGGGGAAGGATGCCGGCGTTCATCATTTCCAGAATGTCCTCGTCTTCGAGCTGTTCATCGATGGTTTCAATGTGCATCGGCGAAAGCCCCCGGTCTTTAAGCTCCCGGTTGATTTCCAGAAGGCTTTCATAATAGCTGCTCGATGGTCGCACATAGACGGACTCACCGTGCAGATCCTCCATGCAGGTGACGGGCGGAACGCCCCGGGCCAGGACAAGGATTTCCGATACGTCGGAAAAGCCGGGATTGCAGAAATCCACCCGTTTTGCGCGTTCCGGGGTGAGGGTGAGGTTGCCGGCGGCAATATCCCCGAGGCCGGCCATCAGGTCCGGGATCAGCCGGTCCCGCGTGGTGGGGATGATGACGACCCGCACCGGGAGCGCGTCCCGGGGAAGGTCTGTATTGATAAATTTTTCAAATGTTTTGAGCATTTCATAGGTAAAGCCCCGCTGGTCGATGCCGTCGATGGAATAATCGGTTTTGCTGTAGGGAACCAGCGCGCGGATGAGGTTTCTTTTGGCCATGTCGTCAAAATCGCCGGTCCAGGGTTCTTTGCCCCAGGACAGGCTGATTTTCGGCGGCGGACCGCTTGGTTGCGGAGAAAACAGTTCCGGCGCGGGCGGGGACATGGGGAGATCCGGACCGGAGGCGGTCTTTGGGGCGGGTTCGATAAATTTTTGAAAGACCAGAAACCTGGTTCCCAGAATCAGGAGGATCAGGGCCGCCAGGGTCGCTTTTTTCACTGGCGGCGGATGCATCCACCGGATCGTGCGATGAATGATGTCATGAAAAAATTTTCTCAAGAATCACCTTGGTCACCATGTAAGTGGGCCGCACGCCTTCAGCCCCCATTTCCCCGGCCGCCAGGGTTTGGCCGGAATCCAGGGGATTGTCCGAGGCGTAGTAGGCATACCGGACCTTCACATTTTTAGCGATATGTTTTTTGATGATGGCCGCGCTGATGGCCCGCTGATAATGGCCCCCTTCCATTTCAAGACCCACAGTGTTCCAGCTCGTCTGGAATTTTTCCAGCAAGTCCCGGTTCTGTAGGGACGTGCCCAGCACCGTGATCATGGGGCCGACATAGACATGGACATCCGGATCAAAATTCTCCGGGGCCAGGTCGTTTTCAAAAATATAATTGTCCGACGTGCCTTCGATGACGTGGGCCGTGGCCAGCATGATATCGCCTTTTTTCCCGGGCAGGATGCCGGCCTTGCCCATGATGGAGATGGATTTGACGTTCATGAGTTTGGTGTTGTTTCCATCATAGGGCTCCAGGAGCCGGTCCATGATTTCAAAAGCCTGGGCCCCGAAGGCGTAGTCCATAACCAGAATCACCGGTTTGTCTTTTTCCCCGACGGAAAGATCCAGCTTCAGATGCGGATGCAGGGTCACGCCGTCAAGCCTCGCTGTATCGATGATCTGGCAGTCGATATGGGTGCCGGACCGGTCCGGCAGCTCGCAGAGTCCATGTTTTTTCGCAAACGTCAAAATATCGTCGCTCTGGTCCCGGAGGCATTGGATAAATCCATAGAGTTCGTCGGTGGCCGCGGCTGGCTGGTTCGCGCAGGCGTTCACCGCCGCATACCCGTAAATCAGATTCACCACGCTGTGGAGATTGGCGCTGATAATGTGCAGGGGCCGGTCCTGAAGATTTAATTCCATGAGTTTTTGCTGGATGTCCGCAGCCCATTTCACGCCGTAGCGCTGATGGGCGATGATGTTCATCAGGGACGGGGTCAGGTTGACGATGAGGTAATTTTCAAGGGACTGCTGCTCAGCCTCCACTCGTTTCCCCAGACGGTAGATCAGTTTAAACAAGCCGTTGTTGCTGTTGTGTGTTTTTTTGTTTTTTTCAAAGGATTCATAGG
>PCSG01000052.1:4915-6132 GCA_002772195.1 Desulfobacterales bacterium CG23_combo_of_CG06-09_8_20_14_all_51_8
AGGTCCCAGATGGCCTGCTCCACCTCTACACTGGTCAGGCTCTCGATATGGGGCATGATTTTTTCAAGGTCCTTCCACTCGTTGGGGGTCCGCCCGAGTTCGTCGGTCATGCGGCTGAAGATCTTTTTGGCCTCCAGGTTCAGGAAGGTGATGTGGGTCAGGATATCATAGATTTCGCTCATGCCCCGGGTGATGACAAAGCAGATCTCGTTTTCGCTGATCCGGTAGCAGGACCGCCGGCGCTTTAAGGGGATGATTTTTTCAAATGTGGTTTTTCCGAACTGCTCTTCTTCGGTGAGAATAATGCGGGTGCATTCTTCGATGCCCCGGGGCAGCCGGTCGATGACGTATTCCAGCCCCTTGAGTTCCACCACCCGGGGGTCGTTCATGGTCCCGTAAATTTCCGGGCTTAGGGCGATGAGGCTGTCGGCCAGATTCTGGCCCATGCGGCCCGAAGGCCGGTAAAAGCCCCTGAGGGCCAGGGCGAAGGCGAAGGTTTTAAAGGACCGGATGGCCACCCGGGCCTTCTGGGCTCTGGTCAGATCCTGCATGGATGGGTTCCTTTTTCAGTCAGAGAAAAGTTGCAACGAAAATAAACCGTTTTTAGCCGCGGATGCACGCGGACAAAAATTATCCTACCACAGCGTATTCAATGGCTCTTGGGTTTTCCATCCGCTTTGACGCATCCAGAATTTCGAGGCCAACGACGTTTCCGCCGGTATCATAATCAAGGATAATGCCGGGTTTTTCTTCATCGCTTTCGTTGATCGGTGCTTGGCTGAAAAGAATGCGCAGGACGTCAAGGGCCGGATCATAGGTAATTTTCATAATTATCTCCAATATTTTAAAAGCCGGAGCATGCAAGATTTTTTCGACAAGAGTTAAAGGGATGTCCTTTCGTATTATTTCTTCTTTCGCATGGTCGGAAATGTCAAATTTCGTTAGGTCGTTTTTTTGTCGTTTGGTCATTTCGTAAAATTCTTTAATTTGACGAGGAAAAGATTCCCTCGAAATTTTTACCCCAAGGAACAGAACCGGAAACTCAGGATAGAATGCGAGCCTGATTATTTTGTATCACGATATCGCCTGAAAAAAAAGCATAACTTCCGGGGACTTGATGTATGTGGGCATTCCGGACAGGGTTGCCGGAGTGTTTCCTCCCCGGCGAAAGCCGTCCGCCGAAAGGCTTGCCAAAGCCGCAATAGCGTGATAATAAA
>PCSG01000044.1:0-2043 GCA_002772195.1 Desulfobacterales bacterium CG23_combo_of_CG06-09_8_20_14_all_51_8
CGCAGCACCCTCGATAGAATCCTGACCATCGAATGGCAGCGCGCCCGGCGTAAACGCGAACCAATCGGCTTCATCATGATAGATATCGATCATTTCAAGCTGTTTAACGATACCTATGGCCATCAGGCCGGCGACGAGTGCCTGCGTGTTGTGGCCGCAACGCTCAAGGATTGTACGCAGCGGCCGGGAGACTTGGCGGCACGTTACGGTGGCGAGGAGTTTGCGTTGGTGCTCTCCGACACCAGTTCGGAACAGGCACGGATTGTCGCCGAACGGGGACGCCAGAAAATTATGGAAGTGGCGATTTCCTATAAGAAATCCGCCCAAGCCCACGTCACAGCGAGTTTCGGAGTGGCGAGCATGGCGCCCGGCAGCCGGCAGTCTGGCCCGGAAGCGCTGATCCTGGCGGCTGATCGAGCATTGTACCGTGCGAAAAGATCGGGCCGCAATCGTGTCGTGGTTGATGGGGAGGAACCGGATGATTATTTGTGATCCCCTATACCCTCATCCAAAACTTTCCGAATGGCTTTTGAGAGATCTGTCATCATAACAGGTTTGACGATAGCCGCTTTGGCGCCTTTATCCAGGGTATCTTTTATAAGACCTTCCTCAGCATATCCGCTAAGTATAATTATTTTTGCGTCAGCATTAATTTCAAGAAGTTCTTTGAGGCATCTTTTCCCGTCCATGCCCGGCATATTCAAGTCGAGCAGGATTAAATGAATTTCATTATATTTTTCCGTATAAATATTCAAAGCCGATGTCCCGGAATCTGTTGAAACCGTTTCATATCCTAACCGGTTTAACATTGCCGCCGTGACCTTTAAAATGCTTTTATCATCATCAACAATCAAGATAGTCTCTTTACCGTTTAACGGTGTAGATATATTTATCTCTTTTTGGGGGTAAAGTTCCGCTTTCTCAGCGGCAGGTAAATAAATATTAAATGTGGTGCCTTTATTGATTTCACTGTCGCAGAAAATAAATCCATTATGAGCTTTTATGATACCGTATACTATAGATAACCCAAGCCCCGTTCCTTTTCTCTCTTTTCCCGATGTAAAGAATGGATCAAAAACCTGTTCCCGGGTTTTATTATCCATTCCATGCCCGGTATCTGAAATTGATAATATGATACACCGACCCCTTACCGCTTTCGAATATTTATCTTGAAATGATTTATCAATCATACCATTTTCTGTTTTAATAATCAGTTTTCCACCGTCAGGCATTGCATCTCTTGAGTTTGTAGCAAAATTTATCATAATTAGCTCAATCGACCCGGGATCAGCATTTACAGTATATAAATCTTCGGCAAGATCCAATGTGATTTCAACCGTTTTTGGGATCAGTCGTACAAGCATTGATACTGTTTTTTTTATTACAACATTCAGATGCGTTGGTTGCAAATTATATTCAGCCTTGCGGCTGAATGTGAGGATTTTTTTGCATAAATCTGTTCCTTTTTGTGTTGCTGAATGGATTTCTTGTAATAATTCTTTATCTTCCGGTCTTGCTTTATCCTCCAAAAGTTCAATATTTCCGGATATTATGTAAAGAAAATTGTTAAAATCATGTGCGATGCCGCCTCCCAGAGTACCGACGGCTTCCAGTCTCTGGGACTGCAAAAGCATGGCTTTAAGCTTATTCTCCTCGGTCACGTCCTTTTTTGTGGAAATATAATTGATGATCTTGCCGGTGTTTTTATCAATGATCGGGGAAATCGTCGAACTTTCTTCATAGAGTGTGCCGTCTTTTTTCCTGTTGCAAAAAAGGCCGGTCCATATGTTCCCTTTTACCAGGGTATCCCACATCGTTTTATAAAAAGACGAATCATGTTTCCCGCTTTGCAGAATTCTCGGGTTTTGGCCGATAATTTCATCTTTGCTGTAACCCGAAGTTTTTTCAAAAGCAGGATTGACAAATGTTATGACGGCATTGCTGTCTGTGATGAGAATGCTTTCGCCGGCCCGCTCAATGCATTTTGACAGAATCAAAAGTTCCTTTTGTTTTTCCTCACTGTCTGTGATGTCTATTGCGAAA
>PCSG01000044.1:2079-4890 GCA_002772195.1 Desulfobacterales bacterium CG23_combo_of_CG06-09_8_20_14_all_51_8
GTAGAAGCGTGATACAGAATGGAGAAAACGGTTCCGTCTTTTTTTCTTGCCAGAAATTTTTCAGGGACGGATTTTTTACCCTTAAAGATGTCAGCGAAATATTTTATGGCTTTCTGCTGTTCCTCCGGGACTAACATGTCAAGACCGTGTAACCCCCGCGTAAAATCCATGGGCGTATATCCGAAAATTTTTAACGCCGGTTGATTCACAAATACAATATTACCTTTTTTATCTAATTCAAGAACAGACAACGGCAATGAGTTAATCAATTCTTGGTACTGTAATTCGCCATCTGCTTTTGTTTTTTCTGCGTTCTTTTTTAATGTATTATCCCGGCCTTCAGGCACCAGATATTCCACCTTTCCGTATTGATCAAATATCGAATGAATGCTGAAATCGATCCATCTTAAGCTGCCGTCGGCAGTTTGGATCTCAATTTCCTGCTGCGCAGACTTCCCTGCCTTGCATTCTTCAATAGTATCTTTAATTATCTGCCTTGTTTCATCAGAGTGTTGGAACCAGAACGCGTCATAGAACATTTTTCCCTGAACGTCTTCAAGCTTGATTCCGGCAAGCTTCAAAGCCGTATTGTTCGCAAATATGATTTTCCCGTCAGGCGTCAGAACGCCGATCAAGGTGAGCATGTCGTTTAAGATATCTTCAAAGAAATTTTTGTGTGTATAAAAATTTTTCATTTGCCACTCTCCGTTGAAGATTCTATGTCACCGTTTTTTTTGCATCGTCACCGGCAAATGGGGGCGCCGGTGACTGACAAATATTTTACCCTGTTGGCATAAACTGAACGAATCTTTATTTTTCTATTCCGACTCTGGCCTGAATTCCTTTTTGATAATAATGCTTTATTTCCTTCATTTCCGTTACCAGATCCGCCTTTTCAATAACTGACGGATCGGCACCGCGACCGGTGATGACAAGCTCAACACTTTCCGGCTTTATGGCAATAATATCAAGAATGTCCCGGACAGATAGAAGTCCGCAGGTAACTGCAACATTTCCTTCGTCCAGTATAACGAGGTCATATTCTCCGGAAGAAACGGCTGATTTGACAGCATTCAGACCCTTTTGAGCGGCAGTTATATCTTCTTCTGTCGGTTTTCCCTTGATAAAGCGGCCCTGCCCGAATTGCCTGATCGTGATATGATCTGAAAATTTTTTCAGCGCCTTTATTTCGCTGTAATCACCAGCCTTGATAAACTGGGCGATAAAGATCTTTAACCCAGCACCGACTGCCCGAATTGCCAGCCCTAAGGCTGCCGTTGTCTTTCCTTTGCCGTTACCGGTGTAAACTTGCACAAAACCTTCTTTCATAATTAACCGGTCCGCTATATTTTTAATTCCCTGGCAATCACTTCTTTAAGCACTTCATTTGCGCCGCCATAAATGCGTTGTACCCGGGCATCCACAAAAAAACGGGATATCAGGTATTCCCTCATGTAACCGTAGCCCCCAAACATTTGCAGACATTTGTCTGCTACGTCAAACTGCATTTCAGTCAGCCAGTATTTTGCCATACTGACTTCCTTGACCACATTTTTACCGGCCATATGTCTTGGAATCAGGTCGTCCAAAAAAGACCTGGCCAATTGGACTTTTGTGGCGACCTCAGCGAGTGTAAACCGGGTGTTCTGGAATTTCCCCAACGGTTTTCCAAACAGTTTTCTATTTTTAACATAATCCAGGGTTATATCCAACGCCCCTTCGGCCGCCGCATACGCACCTATGGCGATTATCAGGCGTTCCTGCTGAAGTTTTTGCATCAGATATATGAAACCTTCCCCTTCTTTTCCAAGCAGATTTTCAACCGGTACCCGACAGTCATCAAAAAAGATCTCGGATGTATCCTGGGCGTGCATCCCGATTTTTTTCAGGTTATTTCCTTTTCGATAGCCTTTTCTGTCCGACTCAATCACCAGCAGGCTGACCCCGGCATAAGATTTTTCAGTTTCCGAGGTTCGGACCGCCACAATACATAAGTCTGCAAGTTGTCCGTTGCTGATAAAAATTTTTGACCCGTTAACGACATAATGATCACCGTCTTTAACGGCAGTCGTGGAAAGATTTGCCAGGTCGGATCCGGCATCCGGTTCCGTCATGGCAACCGCAAGAATGGTTTCGCCGGAAATGCACCCGGGTATCCATTTTTTTTTCTGTTCTTCATTCCCGTAGAGATCAATATACGGCAATACGATATCACTGTGGAGCGGCCAGAACAAGCTGCTCAGGCCATGGTAGTTAATTCTTCAGCAATAACGACGGAATACAGAAAATCAGCGCCCGCGCCGCCGTATTTTTCTTTTGCCATAGGGCACAGGAAATCATTTTTTCCGGCTTCCAGCCATACTTCCCTGGGAATCATGCAGGCATCTTCCCATTCATCATAAAATGGAATAATTTTGTCTTTTAAATACGATCTGAATGTTTTTCTGAACATGTCGTGTTCTTTTTTAAAAATTCGACGTTTCATTTTTCCTCCGGATTTTTATACATAACGTTATGAAAATTCCGCTTTTAAAAATTCCCGATTCAGCCGGGCAATATTTAAAATTGATATACCCTTGGGGCATTCTGCTTCACATTCGGTTTCATTGGAACAATTACCGAAATCCAGTTCGTCCATTTTCCGGACCATGGCCGCCACCCGTCGGGCAGCCTCCGGCCGTCCCTGGGGCAGCAGGGCAAGATGGGACACTTTTGCGCCGACAAACAGCATGGCAGAAGCATTGGGACAGGCGGCCACGCAGGCCCCGCACCCGATGCAGGCTGCGGGGACAAAATC
This sequence comes from Desulfobacterales bacterium CG23_combo_of_CG06-09_8_20_14_all_51_8, assembly GCA_002772195.1. Taxonomy (GTDB): domain Bacteria; phylum Desulfobacterota; class Desulfobacteria; order Desulfobacterales; family Desulfosalsimonadaceae; genus SURF-3. The sequence continues at coordinate 4,877 of PCSG01000044.1, forward strand.
AGCCTCCGCCGTGT
>PCSG01000044.1:4946-5522 GCA_002772195.1 Desulfobacterales bacterium CG23_combo_of_CG06-09_8_20_14_all_51_8
TTCCCGTTCATGACCGTGGGGCCGGCCGTTCACCACAGCCCCGCACATGCCGCAAATGCCTTCCCGGCAATCATGGTCAAATGCGATGGGTTCCCTGTGATCTTTTGTGAGCTGCTCATTAACCACATCAATCATTTCCAGAAACGACATGTCCTTGGAAATATTTTTCGCATCATAGGTTTCGAGCCTGCCGATGGCTTCCCCACGGCCCTGACGCCAGACCTTTAATGTCAGATTGATCGTTTTCGCCGTCATTTGTAGCTCCTTTGGGTCAATACCACGTTTTCAAAAATCAGGGGCTCCTTGTGGAAGATGGGGGGCCTGCCTTCGCCGGCGTATTCCCAGGCCGCCACATGGCAGAAATTTTCATCATCCCGAAGGGCCTCATTGTCCTCGGTCTGGAAAGCGGTATTAAAATGACACCCGCAGGATTCCTTTCTCGCCAGTGCGTCATCAATCATGAGTTCCCCAAATTCCAGAAAGTCCGCCACCCGGCCCGCATTTTCAAGGCTCTGGTTGAAATCGGCGGCATTGCCCGGAACAAAGACGTCTTCCCAGAATTCCCGGCGCAGATTC
>PCSG01000044.1:5578-5795 GCA_002772195.1 Desulfobacterales bacterium CG23_combo_of_CG06-09_8_20_14_all_51_8
CCGTGCGTCGGCCCTTCATTTCCATCAGCTTCCGGATGCGCTGGTCAGCGGCGTTTTTCGCATGTTTAAACGAATCGCTGCCGATATGGGTTTCCCCAAAAGAAGTGCCCGCCAGATATCCCCCGATGGTGTAGGGGATGACGAAATCCCCGTCCGCCAGGCCCTGCATCAGGGCGCTGGCCCCCAGCCGATTGGCCCCGTGGTCGGAAAAATTGGC
>PCSG01000427.1:0-147 GCA_002772195.1 Desulfobacterales bacterium CG23_combo_of_CG06-09_8_20_14_all_51_8
ATGGGCCAACGCCATTCACCTATAAAGGCCGGACGTATCATCCTCCTGCAAACAATCATTGGAAAGCGAACTATCCCGACGGCCTTGAAAGGTTGGCAAAGGCCAATCGCATTCAAGCCACTGGGGCTTCTCTCGCGTATGTTCGCT
>PCSG01000427.1:178-951 GCA_002772195.1 Desulfobacterales bacterium CG23_combo_of_CG06-09_8_20_14_all_51_8
CAACACATGGACGGATATCTCTGGAACCGTGCAAAGCCGAAGTGAGGGTAAGATTTTTGTTGTCCAAACAAGTACAAGCCTAATCCAACGCTGCATCCTCATGACCACAGACCCAGGCGACCTCGTGTTTGACCCCACCTGCGGGAGCGGCACCACCGCTTATGTGGCGGAGCAGTGGGGGCGCCGCCGGATCACCTGCGACACCTCCCGCGTGGCCCTGGCGTTGGCCCGGACCCGCCTGATGTCCGCCAAATATCCTTATTATTATCTGTCAGATAATTATCCGCAGATTACGCAGATGAACACAGATGAACAAATTAAAAATTATCTGCGGCAATCTGCGGCATCTGCGGACAAGTCCTTTCCCGACATTCGCAAAGGTTTCGTCTACAAGCGCGTGCCCCATGTGACCCTCAAATCCATAGCCAACAACCCCGATATCCGGGAAGGGATGACCCGGGAGCAGGTCGACGCGGCCATCGCCCGTCATGCGGAAACCGAAACCCTTTTTGATCAGCCTTTTGAAGACAAAAAGCGCATCCGGGTGTGCGGGCCGTTTTCCGTGGAAAGCCTGTCGCCGCATCGGGTATTGTCAACCGCCGATGAAAATCAGGACGGCTCGGTGACGGAACAGGAAGCCCGCAACCAGCAGGATTTCACCGCCATGATCCTGGAAAACCTGAAGAAAGCGGGGGTGCAGAACACCCGAAAGAGCGAGCGGCTGAACTTCGACCGGCTCGACCCATACGCCGGGATCTGGCTGCATGCGGCGG
>PCSG01000427.1:973-4531 GCA_002772195.1 Desulfobacterales bacterium CG23_combo_of_CG06-09_8_20_14_all_51_8
AAAGACCCGGCGCGTGGCGGTTTCCATCGGTCCCGAGCACGGCACCGTCGGCCCGCAGCAGGTGAAAGAAGCCGCAAAGGAGGCGGTTCAGGGAGTGGGGTTTGATATGCTCATCGTGTGCGGTTTCGCTTTTGATCCTCATGTGGCGGAAGAGGCGATACGATACGGCAAATTGACCGTGCTGCCCGCCAAAATGAATCCCGATCTGACGATGGGTGATGAACTGCTCAAAAAAACCGGCGCGGGCAACCTCTTCATGGTCTTCGGTGAGCCGGACGTGGAGATATCCATGCAACAGAACGGCCAGATCAAAGTCGAAATCAAGGGCGTGGATGTTTACGACCCGACCACCGGCCAGATTCGCAGCGCCGCAACCGGCGATATTGCCTGCTGGTTTATCGACACCGATTATAACGGCGAAAGTTTTTTCGTGTGTCATGCATATTTCACCGGGGCGGAGGAACCCTATGAAAAACTCAAGCGGGCGCTCAGGGCGGAGATCGACGAAGCCGCCTGGAGCAGTCTCTACAGAACCGTAAGCCGGCCGTTCGACAAGCCGGAATCCGGCAAAATCGCCGTCAAGGTGATTAACCATTATGGTGACGAAGTGCTGAAGGTCTTTGAGGTGGATGGTAATCAATAACGTTCATTCAAACCATGTTTTCTCAATAAATTCAAAGAACAAAACGTATGCCGGAGCTTTAAAATCATAGATATGTCTAACCCATTTATCCATATTCGCAATTGGTATGCGCGGTTTGAACGACCGATATCATCTGCGTCGCTTGTCAGCGGTTTCGTCTTTAACGCACTGACGTTAAAGCGCGTGGATATGTTTTTGGAAAATTTCTGGATCGTTTCGCATCTTCTTATCGTGGCGATATGCATTGTCTGCATCAATATGATGGGAAATGAAAATGAAGACGAAAAAAATCCAGTCAAGGTGTATTTTTGGCTTGTAAACATTTTACAGTTCTTTTTTGGGGGGCTTCTGTCCACCTTCCTGGTGTTTTATTTTCGCAGTTCCGAATTGACCACCAGTTGGCCGTTTTTTCTTATACTTACGTTCGCCTTCTGGGCCAATGAATCCCTGAAACGCCACTATGCGCGGTTGAGTTTTCAAATTTCGCTTTTTTACCTGTCGCTTTTTTTATTTGCCATTTTTTTTGTGCCCGTTGTTGAGCACAAAATCGGCCCTGGAATTTTTCTGCTTTCGGGCGCAGTCAGTCTCATTGCCATTGGGTTCTTCCTGCTTATTCTCGCCTTTGTTGCATGGAAAAAATTCAGTCAGAGCATAAAAATAGTGTTGCCCGCCATTGCCGGAATTTTTGTGGCAGTCAATCTCTTATATTTTTTCAATTTAATTCCGCCGATACCTTTGTCGCTTAAAGATGGCGGCGTATGTCATTCAGTTATGAAAGACGCGGACGGAAATTATGTCGTGCAGCATGAAAATACGGGTTGGCGCAAATACGTGACGCTTTATCCGGATTTTCATCTCAAGGCAGATGATCCGGTTTATGTTTACAGCGCGGTTTTCTCGCCGCCGTCTCTCAATACGACCATCGTTCATGAATGGCAGTATGATGATCCGCAAACACGCGCATGGACGGATAGTGAACGCATTGTATTGTCGGTAGCCGGCGGGCGTGAAGGCGGCTTTCGAACTTATTCAATGAAAACAGGCGTGGCTCCCGGACACTGGCGCGTCACTGTGGCGACGCTTAAAGGCCGGGTGATCGGCCGGGTGCGATTCAATGTCGTGGCCGCAGATACGGCGTCGCCATTACAACCAAGAGTCGATGATTAATGACTGGGACTGATGCGGAACACCCTTTTGAAGCAGAAGGAATTCTGGGGACATCCCCAATTCTGAAGAATCCCGGGGGCATAATGAAAAATTGACTACCCCGGAATTCCGGAAGGGGTCGCTATCATGTGGAATCCTCGACTTTCCTGATAATCGTAATTTTAAGATGATATACGGAAAGTGGAACATAAATGATTGCAAAACACATGTAAAGCGTTTTATATGTATTTCAGGATAGTTAAAGTTGAACAAGGGGAACTGGCGGCCCACGGCTTCAAGGCCTGCGACAAAATGATCGATACCGGCAGTCCTCAGGTCCAGGAGTTCACCGGAAACTTTAGAATCACTTGTTCCCGGCGACTGCGTCGCCGGGAATCGCGGCGCTGACTTCGTCAAGTGCCTTGCCCCGACTGCGCTCGTCGGCTGTCCGCCCCGCAAGGCGGGGCTCCCATCCGCCGTGCTCGCGGGTCAGCGCCGCGATTAGGGATACCTTGATGAAAATGGAAGAAACATTGGCGGGTGCTATTGCCGTTCTGATGGTCATGTTCCTCTGCGGCTGCGCGTCACTACCCAATTCGGCGGTGGAGAAGATGGGCAATCGTAATGTCGAGTTTGCAATGACTAGGCATGACAAGCCGCCTGTCGTTTTCGAGAACGGGCTCGGCGGAAGAATGGAGTGGTGGAAGAAGGTATTGCCTGAAATATCGAATGACACCACGACATTTGCCTACAACCGTCCCGGTTACGGCAACAGTGATCCGGAAGCAACGCCCCGCGATGGCTTGCACATCGTGGATGAGTTGAGAGCGCTGCTGCGCGACAAAGGTGTGAATCCCCCGTACATTCTGGTAGGCCACTCGATAGGTGGCTTGTATATGCAGCTTTATGCCCGTCGTTACCCGGAAGAGGTGAGCGCGCTCATTCTGGTGGACTCGACTCATCCCCGGCAGCTCGATGGCGAGGGCGCGCTGGAGAAGCAGTCATTCCTAGTGCGAGGGCGGCTCGGAGTGCTGGTTACGGGCACCGCGAAAGATGAGCTGGATTTGCTGCCTCAAACCGGCAAGCAGGTTCTCGACCTGCCGACCTTGTCGGGCAAACCCATTTTCGTGCTCAGTGCTTCCAAGCCGCTGGAAGAGAAATCTGCCGTGGCAGATGATGCCAATGCAAAACGTAAAGATATTGCCAGCCTTTATCCCGGTTCCAAACAGGTTTGGGTGGATAGCGGCCATGCCATTCCACTTGAAAAACCAGAGGCGATTGTTACTGCGATCCATGAGGCTCTGCGCTTGAGTCGCCAGAATCAAGCGCAGCTTGAATCAACGCCAATGATCCCTAACACCGCGCTCCAGCGGGACGCGCCGCCAGCGGCGCGCCCCTGAGCTTCAACGTTCGGCCTAAGATGAATTGCTACAATTTCTGCCGATTCTGGTATAATGGTTATTACTATGAGATTTGAATGGGACTTCAAGAATGAGGCACTTCGGTCCCTTATTAATCTGGCAAAAAAATCAACTGGCCGAAGTCGTTCCACCGGATCGGCCCAAAAACGCGCCTCCCGGTGAACTCTGCGGTCGTATTGGAGGATGAATGGTAGCAAAAAGGGAACAAGGCAATTCGTATCTCAAGGCGGCGATTCTTGAAGTCGTCGAGAACCAGATGCGAAACAACGATCCGCCTGAAACGAGACAGACGTGCGATCACCTGATTCAGGAGGGCCATTCCGAAGAGGATGCAAAATGACTTATCGG
>PCSG01000287.1 GCA_002772195.1 Desulfobacterales bacterium CG23_combo_of_CG06-09_8_20_14_all_51_8
CCTCAACGATGGCAACCGCAGCCGGGCCGCGAAAATGCTCGGCATGTCCCGCCCCACCCTTCAATCCAGAATCGAAAAATACAACCTGGTTTTCGAAACCTCGGTCAAGCCGTCAGAGGACGCCGAATCGTGACATTATACCTCCCCCAGCATGAGATTTTATTTTACGTTTTTGTCATTTTTTATTTTTTTGCACCGCGGTCGACCCGTAATTCCATGTGACGCCGGTCTCCGAGAGCGGAAGCACCTGGATATTTTTCGCCAGGGCATAGGCGCTTTTTCCCGGATAAACCACCCACAGGCCGGCGAGCTGTAAATCATCCATGGCCGTCTGCATGGAGCGGGTCAGGCGGGGGGCGTCTTCATACTTGAATTCCACGCCGAAGTTTTTTCCGCCCCATTGCCAGAAAAGGTCCAGTTCCGCTCCACCGTGGGTATTCCAGAAAAAAACGTCCGTGTCCTCTTTTTCCAGCACCCGGCAAACGCTTTCCAGGGCAAACCCCTCCCAGGATGCGCCGAGCTTTGGAGATGTGTAAAGCTGATCCGACGCTTCGATGGATAGCAGGGTGTGAAAAAGTCCGGAGTCCCGGATATAAAGCTTGGGTCGCTTCACCACCCGCTTGCCCACATTGGCGTACCAGGGCTGAAGAATGCGGATCATGAAGGTGCCCTCCAGGATGTCGCAGTATTTGCGGACGGTCATGTCCGAGACGCCGAAAGATCGTCCCAGTTCCGCATAGTTTAAAATCTGGCCGTGGTAATGGCAGAGCATGAGCCAGAACCGCCGAAGTGTCCGGGCAGGAATGGTGATGCCCAACTGTGGGATGTCCCGCTCCAGAAAGGTGGTTATATACTGGCTCCGCCACAGATGGCTTTCCGCATCGGAGGCCGCAAGATAGGAGCGGGGAAGTCCGCCCCGGAACCACAGGGTTTTCATGTTTTCAGGGCCGATATCGTGGAGCCGGAATCCGCCGAGAGGATAATACGCAATCCGTCCGGCCAAGGATTCGGAGCTTTGTTGAATCAGATCCCGGGACGCACTGCCCAGGATCAGGAATTTCCGACCCAAATCCTGGTCCACGAGATAGCGCAGCAGGGGAAACAGTTCGGGCATGCGCTGAATTTCGTCGATGGCGACAAGGCCTTTCAAATCCTCAAGGGCAAGCTGGGGCTGGTCCAGCCGGGCGGCATCTCGTGGATTTTCGAGGTCGAAATAGTGGTCGGCGTTAATTGCCCGGGCCAGGGTGGTTTTGCCGCACTGCCGGGGACCCAGCATGGCCGTGACGGGAAACATGCCTATCCATTGGGCCAACATCTCTTGATCATATTTTCGCTCAATCAGTTTCATGGCAAAAGCCTATCAAATAAACCTTGAAAAATCAAATTATAAATATGACATTTCAAGCGATTATTTCATAAACTCCGCCCGTGCCAGGAGTTCCGCAAAATCATAATTCACCCCAAACCCACGCATCCCTGTTTCCGATCTTCAATTTTTCCGGCAATCCATCATAGAGCACCCGACCATTTCTTTTTTACACCCTGTAAAAAAAACTGGCATTCATCTGTCCCCTGGTATTGCCATATCCTGATTAAAATAAAATTATTTTAATTAAATTCAATATGTTAAATATCATTTCCATCCATTTTGGCACAGTGCTTGCTCAATGAGGGATAGTTTAAACAAATCTGAGGGAGCAGAAAATGAGCAAGCCGGTTACAATTTTAATTGCAGACCCGAATCCGTTTGTCCGGTCGTTTTTAAGCCGGGAACTGACGGCCGCCGGTTATCACACGGCTGAGGCCGGCACGTGCAAGGAAATTTTTAATCACCTAAAAACAGCCAATCCGCCTGCCCTTCTGATCCTGGAGCTTGATTTCCCGATTATCTCCGGGATGAATATATTGCAGCGAATTCAAAATCTTATTCCAACCGTACCCCACATTATTTATACCCATCTCACGGAATATGAAAACAGTTTAGAGGTAAAAAAAGCCGATGCGTTTGTCGAAAAAAACGATGATCCAGATGAGTTGTTTCAAGCTATTGATGCGGTTTTGGCCGGTTATCAGCCCGATAAAGTTTTTCTGTAATGAATTACGTGGCTCTCGACCTTGATGGACTCGTCCAGAATCACGTCATGCCCGCGAAGGCGGGCATCCAGAACCATTCGTTATCATTAGATTCCCGCCTTCGCTGGAATGACAAAAAATGACTGTTTTCGACTTTTTACGGGTCTGTCAACTTTAAAAACAGGGAGCGTTTCCATTGACCCTTTCACAATACGTCAAAGATAAAAAAAAATCGCCGGCCGGACTGCGGGAACCGTCGCCAACGGTCGCAGCGGATGAGACGGCAACGTATTTTAAGCGCTTAAGAAACAGGCTGAAAGCGTCTCTGCTCCTTGCCTTTATTGTGCCGCTGTTGATCGTGTCCGTGTATTTTCATCTGCAGTTTAACATGACGCTCAAAAACAGCGGAAAACTCCATCTCATTTCTCTGGCGGAAAGCTTGACCAACACCATTGACCTGTTCCTGCAGGAACGGGTGGTCAATATTTTTAATCTCTTTCACCGGGCCCGGTTTACCGTCAATCCTTCCCAGGAAGATATGAACGCTTTTCTTCAGATCCTCATTGAAACCAGCGATGCGTTTGTCGATGTCGGCTTTCTGGACAAAACCGGACTTCAAATCGGGTATGCCGGGCCGTTTCCCTATCTTCACGGTCAGGATTACAGCAAGGAGCTCTGGTTCACCACCCTCATGAGCCAGGCCAAGAATTATTATATCACTGATATTTATACGGGATTCCGGCATAAACCGCATTTCACCATTGCCGTAAGGCAGCGGGTCGATGATCAGGTGTATGTGATGCGGGCGACGGTTGATCCGGATAAATTTTATCTTTTTCTACGCACGACCGGTCGCGGAATCGCCGGCGGAATCTTTCTGACCAATATCGGCGGGTATTATCAGGTGGTCGATCCCGGGCAGGGACAGCTCCTGGCCCAGAGCGGGTTCACGCCGCCGGTCGCTCAAGGATCCGGCGCAGCGGAAATGGATTTTAAGGGCGTAACCGAGCTGGTAGCCTGCGCATGGCTTCGGGAAGTCCCGTGGGTGCTTTCCATCCATCAGCCCCTCAATATCGCCTATTCCGGCATGTATCAGGCCCGCCGGGTCATTATCGCCATCACGGTTATTATGGTAATCCTCATTTTTACCGCTATCTGGCTGAGCACGGACCGCTTGCTCAGGCGGGCCGAGTCTTCCGAAAAATCCCGCAAAGAATTGCAGAACGAGTTGTTTCATGCCGCCAAGCTGATGTCCGTCGGCGAACTGGCAGCAGGTGTTGCCCATGAGATCAATAATCCACTGGCGATTATCGCTTCCCAGGTCGGCGTGATCAAAGACCTGATGGACCCGGAATTCGGCGGGTCCGCCGTTATGGCGCCCGATATGCCGGATAAAATCAGGGAGGAGCTGGATATTATCCATGACGCGGTGTTCAGGGCCAGCGGCATTACCCATAAACTTTTGAAATCCGCCAGAAAAAATGAGCCTCAGTTGGCGCCGTGCAATGTCAATGAGGTGCTCGAGGATATTGTCGCCGGGTTGATGGAAAAAGAATTTTCAGTGGAGAATATTGAGCTGGTGCGCGATTTTGACCGAAAGGTCCCGGCCATCATGCTGGATGCGGACCAGATTCGCCAGGTATTCCAGAATTTCATCAATAATGCGAGGGATGCCATTGAAGGACCCGGACGAATCACCCTGACCACGCGGCTTATAGATGATAAGGTCCAGGTGATTATCACGGATACCGGCAAAGGCATGACCTCGGAAGTGATGGATAAAATTTTTCTTCCGTTTTTCACCACCAAAGAGGTCGGGAGCGGCACCGGCCTCGGCCTTTCCATCAGTTTGAGCATCGTGGAATCCATGGGCGGCACCATTGAGGTTCAGAGCATGCCGGGAGCGGGAAGCTCGTTTACCGTCACTCTGCCCGTGGCTGGGAAGGAATAATAGAAATGACCCAGCGAATAAAGCCGGATCAGGCAGGCAGGGCCAACCCCATCGAAAAAAAACCGCCGGGCATTCCGCTGCCGAGAATACTGATAGTGGATGACGAGAACCTGTTCAGGGGGGCCTTAAAAAAGGAGCTCGTGTCGCGCGGGTATGCGGTGATGGATGTCCGGAGCGGGAAAGAAGCGATTCCAGTCATCCGCCGGAGCAAACCCGAAGTCGTGATTCTGGATCAGATGATGCCGGGGATGGATGGATTCGAGACGCTGACGAAAATCAAAAAAATCCATCCGGCGGCCCAAGTCATCATGCTGACGGGGTACGGAGGGGCGGAAGCTGCCTGTGAGGCAGGTAAGCCTCATGTTTTCATGTGTTTGAAAAAACCATGCGCCATCGAAGAAATTGTGACGGCCATCGAAGCAGCGGCTCTTGAAAACGCACATGTAAGCCCGGTCAGCCTGAAACAATGGATTCTGGGGGTGTTTTTCAAGCGCTACCGGACAGATGCCCTGCCCCGTCGGTTTTGGAATGGCGGATAACGCGTCCGCCGTAATCTGTGGGCCAATGGTTGATCTGACGTTTGAATTTTGGTGTGTCGGAAAAGGGGGCACTCCCCTGCCGATATCATATAGAAAATTGTTGAAATTGTGGGAATGAAAGGAGCGTGTATGGCCGTAAAAACAGAGAAAAAGCAGGCAAGAGGATATGACAAATATGTGGACTGGAAGATATTTTTTATTCCAGTCGTGCTGTTTGCCGTGTTGCTGGCGATGCCGATGCCCAGCGGCATGC
>PCSG01000448.1:0-4704 GCA_002772195.1 Desulfobacterales bacterium CG23_combo_of_CG06-09_8_20_14_all_51_8
AGCTTGGCAAATCAACGAGGTGAATTTCTCATTTGAAGGCCATGAGGCCGAGCGCACCCGGGGCATCCGGATATTGAACCGGGAAGAGTTGCAAAAGGGCGATATCAGTATGGAAATTGTGTCCAAACGGATGAACCGCACCTACGGCAAAACAGATAAAATCCGAAAAGTCATCCAGTCCCTTTTTCATATGGTCAATAACGGCTACCATGTGATCGCGGTCGGCTGGATCCAGGCGGACAATACGGTCAAGGGAGGGACCGGCTGGGGGGTGGAGCTGGCGAAACTGTTTAACCGGCCGCTCTGTGTCTATGATCAGGATCGAAAGGGCTGGTTCGCCTGGGAGAACAGCGGGTGGGTGGCGAGCACTCCGGTGATTACATCGGAAACGTTCTCCGGCACCGGCACCCGAAATCTGTCCGATGACGGCCGGCAGGCCCTTCGCGATCTTTTCGTCCGCTCCTTCGGTCCTGCAAAATAGAAATAGTTAATGAATCAAAGGTGTTATGCGGTTCTGGCTGCTTGCGCTTGGTGATATCCCGGTGACCTGGCAGGATTTTATACTATTATCAATCATACTTTTTGCACCCGGACAGCGCAGACTTTGAATTCGGGGATGCCGGACATAGGATCGCACGCCGGGTTGGTCAGCAGATTCGCGTTGGCCTCGGCAAAGTGGAAATCCATCACCACGATTTTGTCGACCACCTTCGGGGTGACCATGGCCCGAGCCTGGGCTTCGCCGCGCCTGGACGATACCTTCACCATGTCTCCGTCCGCTACCCCCAGCTCCTTTGCGGTCGCAGGCGAGATGCGCACCCGCTGCCGGCCCCACATCTCGTTAAGCGCCGCGGACCTGCCGGACATGGTCGCGGTATGGAACTGAAACAGGGACCGGTCTGTGGTCAGGACAAAGGGAAACGCCTCGTCGGGAAGCTCGGCAGGGCCCTTGTAGGAAATGGGGGCGAAAAAACCCTTGCCCCTGGTAAAGGTTCTGGTGTGGAGAATCGGGGTGCCCGGATGGTCTTCCGATGGACAGGGCCAGTGCGGCGCATCGCCGGATTTCAACCGCTTGGGCGTGATCCCTGCATAAGAAGGAGTGACGGCGTTGATTTCTTTAAGCACATCCGCCGACGCGCTGTAGTTAAACCCCTTGGCGCCCATCCGCTTGGCGATCTCGGCGGTGATCCACCAGTCGGGCCGGGCTTCACCGGGCGGCTCGACGACTCGGTTCAAGAGCTGAACGCGCCTTTCAGTGCTGGTAAAGGTGCCTTCCTTTTCCATAGCGGCCTGAGCGGGTAAAATAAAATGGGCCGATACCGTGGATTCGTTCTGAAAGATATCCTGGGCCACGAAGAGTTCCAGCTTTTTCAAGGTCTCTGTTACGTGCTTGATATTGGGTTCGCTAAGGGCCGGATTCTCACCGATCAGATAAAGGGCTTTTATTTTACCCGCATCAATCTTCTGGAGCATCTGGGGAAGGGTCAGCCCAACCTCAGTCGAAAGGCCGCTCACGCCCCAAACCTGTTCGAATTTCTCTTTTACCTGCTGGTCGGTCACCGGCTGATATCCGGAATAAACATTGGGCAGCGCACCCATGTCGCAGGCGCCCTGAACGTTATTCTGTCCCCGGAGCGGATTGACGCCGCCGCCCCGGATGCCGACGTTGCCGGTCAGCAAGGCCAGATTACCCAGGGCCAGCACGTTATCGGTGCCGTGGGAGTGCTGCGTGATGCCCATTGAATAAATAATGGCGGCAGGGTCGGTTTCGGCATACATTCGGGCGGCGTCCCGGATTTTTTCCTGGCTGACGCCCGTGGTCTCGGAGACAAAATCGAGATCATAGGCCTTGAGACTCTCCGCAAAGGCAGCAAAATTTTCGCACCGCGCCTTCACGTATGTCATGTCGGCCAAGCCCTCATCCACGATCACCCGCGCCATGCTCATGATCAACGCTAGATCCGTCCCCGGACGGAGCTGCAAAAAGAGGGACGCGTACTTTGCCATGGGAATTTCCAGCGGGTTGGCCACGATCAGCCTGGCCCCATTCATCACGGCCCTGCGAATCCGGGTCCCTGTCACCGGATGGGTCTGGGTGGTGTTGGTGCCGATGGCGAAAATGCATTTTGATTCCGCGATGTCTTCCAGGGTGTTGGTCATCGCGCCGCTGCCGAAGGTCTTGGCCAGACCGGCCACCGTCGGCGCGTGTCAGAGCCGTGCGCAGTGATCGATGCTGTTGGTCTTGAGCGCCGCGCGCGCAAACTTTTGCGCCACAAAATTGTCCTCGTTGGTCATCTTGGCGGACGCGATGACAGCCACTTCGTCCGGTTGGTATTTTCTAAATCCTTCCGCCACCCGGTTCAATGCCTCATCCCAGGAGATCGGGGTAAAAACGCCGTCTTTGGCGATCAGCGGAGCGACCAGCCGATCCGGGCTGTGGGTGTATTCTCCAATGCCGAACCGCCCTTTCACACAGGCCTGGCCCAGGTTGGCCGGACCGGCGGGATCAGGCCGGGCGGCTTTGATCCTGCCATCCACCACGCTGAAAATCAGCCGACAGCCGACGCCGCAATAGGGGCAGATGGAGGCGATTTCCTGAGCGCCCTTCGGAATGGGCTGAATGAAGGTCAACGCGCCGGTGGGACAGACATCCACGCAAGCGCCGCAGAACTGGCAGCCCGTCTCGGGCAGGGGCAGATTGAAGGCGGTTCCCACCCTGGGCTCGCCGTCCACTTCCCTGAAAATAACCGCTCCCGCGCCCCTGATCTCGTGGCACATGCGCACGCAGCGGCCGCACTGGACGCAGCGCAGGTAGTCACGCCGGAAAAAAGGATTGTCGGTTTCGGCCAGTTGCTTGGTCTCAATGGGCATGATCTCAGCCGCCAGGGTCTGAAGCTCGCAATCCAGGTTCGCAGGGCATTCAATGCACTTTCCGGCGTGGTTATCGAGGATGATGCCTAAGGCCTGCTGCCGGAATTCCTTGACCCGGGGGGTATCGGTCATGACCCGCATGCCATCTTCGGCCGGCGTGGCGCAGGACTCGGGCAAGCCGCGGCTTCCCTCGATCTCGACCACGCACAAACGGCACTGGCCCGCCGGCTTTAAGTCAGGATGGTGGCAAAGTGTCGGAATAAACACGCCTGCCGCTTTGGCCGCATCAAGAACCGTCGCCCCCTGTCTGACCTTAACGTCGCAACCATTTATCGTGAGAGATATGTCTTTCATTGTCCTCTTCCTGTTCTTTTTCAATCCCCTGCCGGGTCCGGCAAGCGGAAAATCATGTGCGCCGGGACTTCCTATTGATCAATGTTCACCAGGTACTTGTGTATGGCGGTAGCCGCGATTCTGGCCTCTCCCATGGCGGATATGACCGTGGCGCCGCCGGAAATGATATCGCCGCCGGCCCATACCCTGGCTTTGGACGACTTGCCGTTTTCATCAACGACGATGGTGCCTTTTTTGGAAACCTGCAGGTCAGGGGTGGTTGAGGCAATCAAGGGGTTGGGGCTGGTTCCCAGAGAGACCACCACCGTATCGGTTTCAACCACGTATTCGGAGCCCTTGACAGGCACCGGCCGTCTTCTTCCGGAGGCGTCCGGCTCGCCCAGTTCCATCCGGATGCATTCCATGCCGCAAACGTTCTTGCGGCCATCGCCGATCATGGCTGAAGGCGCCACCAGAAAATGAAATTCAACGCCCTCTTCCTCCGCGTTCTCCATTTCCTCAAGCCGTGCCGGCATCTCGGCCCGGGACCGGCGGTAGATCACCATGACTTTTTCCGCGCCGAGTCTGACCGCGCAGCGGGCCGAATCCATGGCCACATTGCCGCCGCCCACCACGGCGACCCTTCGGCCCATCTTGATGGGGGTTGCATATTCCGGATAGCGGTAGGCCTTCATAAGGTTGCACCGGGTGAGAAACTCATTGGCCGAATAGACGTTGTTGAAATTCTCGCCAGGGATATCCAGGAACCAGGGCAGACCCGCGCCGGTTCCTAAAAATATGGCATCATAAGATTCCAGCAGTTCATCCATGGAGGCATTAATACCGATGACATAGTCCAGCTTGAGGTTCACGCCCAGCTTCTTGACATATTCCACCTCGCCCTGCACGATGGCCTTGGGCAACCGGAATTCGGGAATGCCGTACATCAGCACGCCGCCGGCCACATGCAACGCCTCAAACATATCGACCTGATGGCCCAGGAGCGCCAGGTCGGCAGCCACGGTCAGGCCCGAGGGCCCGGAGCCCACCACCGCCACTTTCTTGCCGGTGGACGGGGTCAGATCGGGAATTGCAGCGCCGCCCTGGCTGCGCTCCCAGTCCGCCAGAAAACGTTCCAGGCGGCCGATGGCGACGGGCACGCCTTTTTTGTTGAGCGTACACTTGCTCTCGCACTGGGACTCTTGCGGACATACCCTGCCGCATATCCCCGGCAGCGATGTGTATTTCTTCAGCACCCTGGCGGCGCCTGCCAGATCATTTTTCTGCATACGGGATATGAAATCCGGTATCTGGATATTGACCGGGCATCCTTCGACGCAGTTTCGCTTCTTGCACTGGATGCACCGCCGGGACTCCTGCAGGGCCATTTCCAGGGTGTAGCCCGTGGCCACCTCATCGAAATTATGCTTCCTCTCACAAGGCGCCTGCTTGGGCATCTCCATGCGGTGAAGATCTATTTTTATCTTTCCCTTTTCCTTG
>PCSG01000448.1:4716-8824 GCA_002772195.1 Desulfobacterales bacterium CG23_combo_of_CG06-09_8_20_14_all_51_8
CTCGTTGGTCATTTTATCAGCTCCTGGCTACCACTGTGAGCAGTTGTCGCATTTGAAACCGGGTTGCATGATGGAATCGTCCGCGTAGGTGCAGCGGCGGGCCATCAGCGTGTCCCAGGCTTTGATCTTGTGGGCGTCGAACTCCGGCCCGTGAACGCAGGCGAATTGGGTGCCATCGGCGTGGGCCAGCCGGCACGCGCCGCACATGCCGGTGCCATCCACCATCACGGGTGCCATGTGCACCGTGGTTTTGATCCCCATATTCCGGGTGGCCTCGGCAATAAATCGCATGAGACAGATGGAGGCCATGGCGGTTATCCTGTCCATGGGCTCGTGATCCAGGTTTTTCAGCATATCCTCCAGCGGCTTTAAGGCGGTGGCCGGTCCGCCGCCTGCGCCGCCCACACCGATGAGCAAATGGTCGCTGAACTGCTTGAGCGCCTCCTGGTTATAAAGGCTCTCGTTATCCGCCGCCTGCATGATGGTGGTGATGCGGTTGCCCTTTTCCTTCAGACGCTTGATGATCGGAACCATGCCCGCCAACCCGTAACCGGAAACCACGCAAACCACATGGCCGAATTTATCGATCTCGGCGGGCTTGCCCAGCGGGCCCACAAAATGGGCCAGGGTGTCCCCTTTCTGGAGCCTGGCCATTCTTTCCGTGGTTCTGCCGACCTCCAGAAATACGAAATCCACCGTCCCGGCCTGGCGGTCCCAATCGCTGATCGTAAACGGAACCCGTTCGCCCTTCTCATCCAGAATGAGAATCACGAACTGACCGGGCTGTGCTTTCCGGGCCACATGGGGAGCGCTGATCCGAAGGCGATGGACTTTGTGGGTCAATTTTTCGTGATCGACAACTTCAAACATGACATCCTCTTTTTCGTAACAAAAATTGATTCAAAGCAAAGCGGCGCGCTTCTTTGCCATTCGGCCCTGATCGCAAAAAAAAATCTGCCCGCAAACAGAAAGGGAGTACCCCTATCGGAATATTCCCTTTTCAGTTTTTCTGTCCTGCATCTTGAACGATTGCAGGTCTATCGGCAATTTATCTCATAGCTGACCGGGGGGCCTTGCCTGCCAGAGGATTGTAAATTTTCATGATGGCGAACTTCATGACATCAAGGGTTTTCATGTCACAGACAATGTTGAAAACAGTATTTGCTGCCGTATCGGGAAGGACGCAGACATTATCGGCGTCAAAGGGCATATCCGGGAATCCCTTGGTCATCTTTTTCTGTTCCTTATCGGTTGCTTTGACCTGAATCGCCTTTTTCCCGTCGATTTCCCTGATTTCGCCGGCAAGTCCGGCGTTCGTGAGCTTCTGGATTTTTTCGTCATCTAAAAAAATGTTGATAAAACAATCTGCCATGGGTCTCCTCCTGTAAATGGTTAAAATTTTTCAAAAAATTTTGATGTTATAAGATGGGCCATTGGTTTAGCCCTTAACCCGCTTGATGGTTCCGTTGCTGAGCATTGCATGAAACTGGGATAACATGCTTTTTTCCTCCTTGTCGAGATGACCATCGTCGAGGGCAGCGTCCATGATTTGCTGATACTCGGCCGGAGTCACTTCAAGGTCAGAGATGGCATGCTTGATAAGTTCCTTGAGGTTTGTCGCTGTCTGGCTTGGTTTTTTCATCTATAGCGTCTCCTTGATTAATTTTTTCCCATCGTTCTGTTTCTTTTATTCTGAAGCTTACCGCAAGACAAATCAAATTTCAATACACATGAAAAAAATTATCGTGATTTTTCCATGTCCGCATGGGGGCATCCCATAGCGTGAAAGGCAGGCAAGCCCAAATTTTCATATAGAGCCGATTTCTGAAGCCTCGTTACCACGCAACGACTTAATATGCAAAGATTTATTTTTAAACTTGACAATCCGTCCTCAATGTCTTTGCATGAAAAGAAACCAGCGATTCATTTGATCCCCCACCATAAAAGGAAATGGCGGCATGGCCATGGAAATCGAGCGGAAATATATCGTTGATGCGGGAAAATGGCATCCGGAAGACGCCGGTCTCAATGTGGTACAGGGCTATCTGCCGGCGTCCGGAAAAACTGCGGTGCGGGTGCGCATTGCCGGGGAGAATGCCTGGCTGTGCCTGAAGGGAGTAAACCAGGGGCCGGTGCGGTCGGAATTTGAATATTCCATACCGGTTTCGGATGCGCGGCAGATGTTGGACGAACTCTGCGTGCGGCCGTTTATCGAAAAGACGCGCCACTATGTTTCCCATGCCGGGGCCACCTGGGAAGTGGATGTCTTCTATGGTGAAAACACCGGGCTGATCATCGCGGAAATTGAACTGATCTCCGAAGATCAGGAAATCATCCTGCCGCACTGGATCAAGGACGAAGTGACCTATGACCCGCGATATTACAATGCCAATCTGGTGCTGAAGCCTTTTCGTCTGTGGTGAGAAGGGCTTTTTATTGCAAATCAGCCGCGGATGCACGCGGATAAACGCAGATAAAAAATTTCAGCCTTCCACCTTCCGCCTTCCACCTTCCACCTTCAGTCTTAAGCCTTTTCCGTCCCTTCCCCGCAGGACGGGCAGAATTTAAAATCAGGGGAGGTCAGGGGCTTTTCGCATTTTTTGCAAAGGGTAGGGGCCGGGGCCAGTTCCACCAGCAGCTCGCCTTCCTTCACCGGCACCATTTTCCGGTCCTCGGAATAATCGGCGGTTTTCACAACCCGTTTCACCATGGCGTCAAAAGGCGCAAACACGGCTTTTTCCTGCTTCATGATGGAGATATTGAAGATTTCATCCCCTTTTTTGACATAATCGCCGGCGGTCACATACATGACCCACAGGTCGCCCTTGCTCGGCGACGCCAGATGGAATTTGTTGCCGGGGTCGGCCATCTCAACGCCCGTTCCGTCGCCGGTTTCCGGTTCTTTCACCTTCACCTGATGGGTCAGCACTTCCGAATCCAGCAGATACCGCACCACGCTGGTGCCGTTTTTCCGGGGTTCGGAAATGTCTAAGATCATCATTTTGTGCGGCTTCCCCGTGGAATCGGTAAACTCCAGCTCTTTGCGCACTTCCAGCCCCTCAAACCAGATGTCTAAGGGGAGATTGTTGGGGTCGCCGAACTGCTTCTGAAAGGCGATGGTTTTGATGGCGTCTCCCGGATGATTGAGGTAGAGCACCAGCTCTTCTTCCGTGGGCTGCCGCCGGATGAGGCCATGAAGATTTTTGCGTTCGGCCTCGATATCCATGGGTTTCAAAAATTCCAGGGGGGATTTTTCGGTGCGGTCGGCAATGGCCCGGTCCGCGTCACTTCCGAAAGCGCTCTGGTAAACCCAGTCTGCGGGAAACCCCAGGGGCAGTTTGCCGTAGCGGCCCAGGAGCAGGTCCCGGAGCGCATCATTGCTGTCCCGGTAGAGCTTGAGACGGTCTTTGCGGATTTCTTCGGTGAGTTCCGCATCGGGGACCGTGGCCACGGTCTCCAGGACCGTGAGCATCTGGCGTACATGGTGTTCCCCGCCCCGTTTGTAGGCTTCCGTCACCGCGAGAAACGCCGTGTTCCAGGTGATCTGGGAGCCAGGGGTCACATCATGGTAGCGGATAATTTTGCGCGTACCCGCCAGAAACCGCAGCATATAGGGCAGGAGCCGGATATAGCCCTGCTTCAAGGCCCCTTCCTGGGAGGAGGACGTGGCCCCTCCGGGCATGCCGTGTTCGACGACGTCGTAGTCGATGCCCCGGAAATAGGGGGCGCAGTAGCGGTCATAGTAAGGCATGATCTGCTTGAGCACGAAATTGCAGTCCCGGATCATGTCCTTATTCAGCCGGGTTTTGAGGCCGAGTTCTTCTATGTAGGCGGCGGTGGACAGCACTTCGCCTTGTCCATACCACCGCACGCTTGCTCCGATGGCCGTGTCCACGATATGGGCACCGGCCTGGGCCGCCGCGCCGACAGAAGGCACAAACAGGCCGTCCGTGTAATGCCGGTGATAATGAATAATAAGTTCCGGATATTTTTTTCGGATTTCAGACACCAGCGCCCGCATGAATCGGGGCGGGCAGACCCCGGCCATGTCCTTTAAGCCCAGAATAATCATCCGGCTGGCCTGTCGTTCGCCCACCCCCGCCACATC
>PCSG01000448.1:8836-12966 GCA_002772195.1 Desulfobacterales bacterium CG23_combo_of_CG06-09_8_20_14_all_51_8
ACGATTTCCGCAAACGGCCGCATGTTTTCGATGTGGTTCAGGAAATCAAAGCACCGGATCACGTCATAATGCTCGCAGATCATTTCCCCGGTGCGCTGCATCACGTTTTTCGGCTGGGGCTTGTATCCCAGCACATTGGTGGAGCGGATCAGGACCTGTTTGAGGGACCGGGGGGCGAATTCGTTCCACATCCGGGCTTCGGTGAACGGATAGGTCATGTTGGCCAGCATGGCCACGTGAAAATGCGCCCCGCCGCCATTTTCCAGGGAAAAGAAGCCGCTGCGGTCGAGATACGGCCCGATGAGCCGATCTTCAGCCAGCCGGAACCGGTTGCCGGAGTTGGACTGGGTGATGTCCCGGGTGGTGGTGTCTGAAAAATGCACACGGTCGCTGTCCCTTATATATTCCAGAGTGGCCTGGCGGTCATACCGGGGATAAAAAAACTGGGGGTCCGCCTCCTGAAGCCTCGGCGTCACCACTTCCAAACGGCCCAGGCGTTTGTCTGCGACTCCCCGGTATTCGCCGAGCTGCACATAGGGGTTGAATCCCTTGGCCGAGATCTCCGCCGCCAGCCGGGAAAGGCGCAGAGATTCCGGGGCCTGGTCCGTGTAATCCATGAGTTCCGGGGTGTTTTCAATAAACCGGGTGTCATATTCGCCGGAAATAAAGGTCGGATGCTTGACGATCTGCCGGTGAAAGGGGATGGTGGTCTTGACTCCGCCCACCATGTATTCCCGCAGGGCCCGCTGCATGAGTTTCACGGTTTTGATCCAGCTGTTCCCGTAAGTGATGAGCAGGGACGCGGCGGAATCATAGTTGGACGGGAATTCATAGCCGCCGGTGACGCAGGAGTCGAGGCGGACCCCCTGACCGCCGGGGGATATGTACCGGGTGATCATGCCGGCATTGGGGGCGAAATTGTTCTGGGGATCTTCACAGTTGACGCGCACCTGCATGGCATGCTGAAAGGGAAGGGTGGTTTCCGGGGTGAAGCGCAGCGTCGCGCCGAAGGCAACGGCGATCTGCTCTTCCACCAGGTCGATGCCGTAGCGGCATTCGGTGATGCCATGCTCCACCTGAAGCCTTGTGTTGACTTCGATGAGATAGGGGCTGCCGTCCGGGCCCACCAGGAATTCCACCGTGGCCAGGGAATGATAATTCACGGCCTTGATCAGCTTTTCAGCGTATTCCTTTAACCGCGCCCGCAGGGCAGCGGTCATTTTCGGCCAGGGCGACGGGGTGATTTCCACCAGTTTCTGATGGTTGCGCTGGACCGTGCAGTCGCGTTCGTCAAAGGCGAACACATTGCCGTACTGGTCGCCGATGACCTGGATTTCAATATGCCGGACCGAGGTCAGGTATTTTTCCACAAACAGCCGGGGGTTGCCGAAGGACACCTCGGCCATGACCGATGCCTTATGAAACGCGGACTCCAGCTCTTTGTCCGAATGAATCACATAAATCCCCCGGCCGCCGCCGCCGCCTTCGGCCTTGAGCATGATGGGAAACCCGATGCCATGGGCGATTTTCCGGGCCTCGTCGAGGGTGATCGACCCTTCGGAACCGGGAACCACGGGGATTTCGAGCTCCTGGGCCAGTCGGCGCACATCCACTTTGTTCCCCAGGGTTCTCATGGCGCCCGCGGGCGGGCCGATAAACGTGATACCGGCAGCCTTGCACCGGGCCGGAAAATTTTCGTTTTCGGAGATAAACCCCCATCCCGGATGGATGCCGACGGCCCCCCGGTTTTTGGATTTTTCAATGATCAGGTCCAGGTCCAGATAGGCGTTGGGATCGCCGCCGAGCAGAAGCAGCTCTATCGCGCCCAGGGTGGATGGAGAGGTTTTGTCCATATCCGTGGCCGTCAGAATGGGGGTCCCTTCCAGCTGTTCGGAAATGGAGCGGCAGATACGCCGGGCCGGGATGCCCCGATTGGCGATGACAATGGGTTTGCCTTCGAGTTCTTTTTGAACGTCTTCAAATGTTTTCTGTATCATTGGAATGCTTTTACCTTATCCTGTCTTTTCAAAGCCTATGCGGATTTTTTATCAGGCGGGGATCATGCTGCCCGAATACAACACTTCAGTGGTGTTCCCGGTTTTTATCCGCAGGCCCCCATCTTCGGCCAGCCCCAGGATGGTTGCCTCAAAAACATTTGCGTTCATTGGACGGATCAGGACTTTCCGGCCGATCCATGCGATTTTTGTTTCAATTATGTTGATAAATTCAGCCGGAGTCGCGGATTGAATCATTCGCTCGAAAAACAATTTTCCCTTTTCCACCAGATCCGTCCATAGGGAAAGCGGAGACATGTCAATCCTCTGGTCGGAAAGCCGGGTGGCCGCTACGCTGAAATCCTCCCGAAGCTGGCGGTCGTCGGGGGAATAATGGAGATTGATCCCGCATCCCACGACAATGCAGTCTTCCCGGCGTTCCACCAGAATGCCGCCGAATTTCCGATCAATGCCGGATTTTTGATCATTGAGCAGCAGATCATTGGGCCATTTGATCCTCGCCGCAATACCGGATTCGTTAAACACCCGGGCAAGAACAAATCCGGCCATCAGGGATATCAGGCCGCTCCATTTCGGTCCCGGAGCCTCGTCACCCGCAGGCAACGGCCATCGCCAGGACGCATGAAGGTTGCCGGCCGGGGAAATCCACCGGCGTTTTTTCCGGCCCCGGCCCGCACTCTGTTCAACGGCCATCACCGAATCCCATATGTCCATCCGGCCGCGCCCGATAAAATGCCATGCCGCGTCCATGGTGGAAGTGCAATGTCCGCAGATAAGCACCCTCGGGCCTTTTTCGGCGCAGGATACTTCCGGCCGCCAGGCCCAGGCGTCTGATCCATCGTCAAATTCCGGGGCCCGGGTGCGGGTCCAGGGTCCGAAATTTTGGATGTCTTTTTTCCAGAGGCGGCTGGTTCGGGCGAGGAATTCCGGATCAGCTCCTTTAAACAGGTCCGGTCTGTCAAAATCCAGTATCAAAGCCCCGCATGTCATATGGAAAAACTCGCTGATGAATGGTTGCGTGGATGCTTCAATTAATAAAGCAATCCCTGAATAATCAAGAAATTCCTGAGATTTTCGTTCAAATACGAATTACATCATCTCTATCACGGTCGCCATGGAAACGCCGCCGCCGCCGCAGAGGGTGGCCATGCCGAGGTTTTTACCGCGATGTTTCATGGCATACAGCAACGAAACAATGATCCGGGCCCCGGTGGAGCCCACCGGATGGCCCAGGCCGATGCCGGAACCATTGACATTGGTGATTTCCCGGTTCAGACCCAGCTCGATTTCACATCCCAGGTACTGGGATGCAAAGGCTTCGTTGAGTTCGATGAGCTCAAAATCCGACAGTTTCATGCCGCTGCGCTTCAGCAGATCCTTGACCGCCGGCACCGGGGAAAGCCCCATGACCGCCGGATGACAGGCTCCCCGGCCGATGGCCTTGATCCGGGCCAGAGGGTTTAGCCCCAGTTCTTTCGCCTTTTCCGCGGACATGATGATCATGGCCGTGGCGCCGTCGTTCAGGCCGCTGGCATTCCCGGCCGTGACCTTGCCGATTTTGGGAATAAATGCCGGGGGCAGCTTCTGAAGGTCCGCCATGGTGATCCCCGGCCGAAAATGTTCGTCCTTGTCGAAAATCAAGGGATCTTTTTTCCGCCGGGGCACGGAAACGGGAACGATTTCTTCCTTGAAATCCCCTTCCACGGTGGCCCGCTCCGCGTTGTTATGGCTCCGTAATGCCACTTCATCCATGGCTTCCCGGCTGATGTTGAGCTTCTGGGCGATAAACTCCGCTGTATGGCCCATGATATAGGGTTTTCCAATAAACATGGAATACGGGGCCTGAGATGAATCCACCGGTCCATCCGCCGCCAGCGGCATGACATAGGAACCGCAGTGAAGCCTTCGGATCACAGAATCCACAAACACCTGATCCTGAAGCCGGCAGCCCCACCGGGCCCCCGGCACTTCATAGGGCGCGCCGGACATGTGCTCCACGCCGCCGGCGAGAATAATGTCCGCCATGCCCGCCTGAATCATTGCCATACCGGAAACCACGGATTCCATGCCGGAAATGCAGACCCGGTTGATGGTGACGGCCGGAACCGTGTCCGG
>PCSG01000448.1:12977-13751 GCA_002772195.1 Desulfobacterales bacterium CG23_combo_of_CG06-09_8_20_14_all_51_8
CCTTTAACGTACCGCCGAAATCGCCGATGGCCGTGCGGCAGGCGGATACAATGACCACATCCTTCATAAACTACCTCCTCTTTTCCATATTAAAAAGTGGCTGATTCAAAATATCAGTGTTCGGGTGTCGGGTGTCAGGAAAGATTCCTGACACCTTATGCAGTTGCATAACGCCTGCAGATGGCGTAAAAACGGGAAAAAGTATTCAACCGGTTTTTAATCTGTTTTTCAAGATTTATCTGTATGAATATACTCGAAATGATCATGATCGCCATTGGCCTTGCCATGGATGCCTTCGCGGTTTCCATTGCCGCCGGGACCTCCGGAAAACTGGCGGGCAAGCGCGCCACCTTCCGGCTGTCCTTTCATTTCGGGCTGTTTCAGGCCATGATGCCGGTCATCGGCTGGTTTGCCGGGACCCGCATCTCCCACTTGATCAGTGCCGTGGACCACTGGGTGGCATTCGGCCTCCTGGCCTTTGTCGGGGGCCGAATGATCCTGTCCGCCCTCGATCCGGAACCGGAATCCTTTTCCAAAGATCCGTCCCGGGGATTCAGCCTGGTAATGCTTTCCGTGGCCACCAGCATCGACGCTCTGGCCGTGGGCCTCAGCCTTGCCATGATTCAAATCGACATCTGGTATCCCTGCGTTATCATCGGCGTTATCACAGCGGCTCTATCTGTTGTCGGCATCCGGGCGGGAAAATATTTCGGCAAAGTCCTCGGCCCGCGCATGGAATTCCTCGGCGGCATTATTATCATCGGCATCGGGGTG
>PCSG01000448.1:13773-13934 GCA_002772195.1 Desulfobacterales bacterium CG23_combo_of_CG06-09_8_20_14_all_51_8
TTTGATTCACCCCTTCAATCTTGTTGCGGACATGGCGGTCATCGTTTTTTATGCAAGATGGGCCAGCGTGCTGTTGAGATGAGGCAAAAAAATCATCTCGCGCGAAGACGCAGAGACGCGGAGAATGATTCCCTCTGCGTCACAGCGGCGGGAAAACTGAT
>PCSG01000016.1:0-2197 GCA_002772195.1 Desulfobacterales bacterium CG23_combo_of_CG06-09_8_20_14_all_51_8
GCAATTCCAATATGTTCTGGATGCCGGATCAAGTCCGGCATGACGGAATCCGACTTTTTACGGGCGCATCAAATTTAAGTTGATCAATAAAAACGGCGGCGTGTCTTGAAGACAGGCCGCCGCTCGAAGATCAGATCTTACAGATATTAAACGGTTTTCATTTTTTTCAAGGTTTCAATATTGGAGTTCAATGACTGCATGGCCAGGGTCAGTTTTTCAATTTCTCCCTTGTTCGGCATGTTGATAATTCCCGGAAGGGAATTCAGGGAGCTTGTCACCTTCTTTTCAACCCTTTCCACCATGGGAATTTTATACATGAATTTTTTTCCATTTTCCATGACGCCGTCAAGCTTCTTCATCGCATCTTTTTCAATATCCCGGCCCTTTGCCAGCATATCGTCAATGGTCCCGGAAACCTTCTTGTACGGCCTGTCAAGATATTCTTTGCTTTTTTCAACCGTTTTCACAACGTATTTCTCGTTGTATTCCTTGAGCGCATCCCGGCCTTTTTCGATATTTTTGGCAAGATATTTTTCATTGTATTCTTTTAACCGGGCCTTGCCTTTTTCAACCGTTTTCGCCAGATACTTTTCGTTGTAGTCTTTGATTTTTTCAGACACCGTTTCAGACGTCTTCTGGATTTTTTCTACGATCGCATTTTTTTTGGTTTCTTTTTTTGCTGCTTTCTTCGCCATGGGTCTGTCCTCCTAAAAAATTGTTGTTGATGAATATAAAAAGTGTTTGGGTTCTCCCAAAAACATCTGGAACTTTAAAACAGCCGGCGCTTCAAAAAATTCCCCGGCTCACCAGCGGTTTCCTTATGACGCATTGTGATAACGCATTGCGTTATGACTTCTTATGACGCAATGCGTTATCCGTGTCAAGATATTTTTTTATATTTTTTAAAAAAAATTTACCGCATGGAACCTTCACGATAAAAATTGAAACGTGATTGACATAAACAGCGGCATCCCCTAAGCTCAACCATATATACTCGCCTCAATCAGACAAGGATGGAGACCTTATGCAAAAAGCCCTGATTCTTTCCGGCGGGGGCGCCCGGGGCGCCTTTCAGGTCGGCGTCATGAAATATCTTCAGGAAATCGGCTGGGAGCCGGACCTGATCTGCGGGACCTCCGTGGGCGCCATCAATGCCGCGGCCATGGGCTCGGGAATGACCATTGACCTCATGGCCCGCCTGTGGCGGACATATCGCCGAAAAAAAATGTTCCGCGTCACCTTGCCGACGCTTTTCGGGTCTCTGCGCAGCCGGAAACGGTTTGCTCCCATGTCCGATACCGGGCCCTTGAAAAAACTGATAGAAACGTCGATAAATCTAGACGCTCTGCGAAGCAGCCCCCGGGAAATCCTTATCAGCACTCTGAACATGCGGACCGGCCAGATTGTTTATTTCAATCAGCGAACCATCACCCACCGGCATCTCATGGCCGCCAGCGCGATCCCGGGGCTTTTCGGATGGGAATATATCGACGGCGCGCCTTACTGGGACGCAGGCATGATGGTCAACACGCCCCTTGCGCCGGCACTGAAACTGGGAGCCCGAGAAATCGTCGTCATATTGCACTCGCCGGTCGGCGCATTTCCGGTGAAAGAGCCAAAAACAGCCCTGGAAGTGGCGGAACTGGTATTTGAACACTTCCTCATCGGCTCTTACACCTGCTCCCTGCCTGACGGCCCATGGCAACTGCCCCTGAATGCCGGACCCCATCCGAGTCCCCTGCCGGATTCCCCCCAGCTTCAGCTTTCGGACAGTAAAGCCCATATTATGACCGTCGCGCCGACCCGGATGCTCGGGTTCCGGTCCCTGCTTAATTTTTCCCTGCGTCAGGCCGACATCTTAATGGCCGAAGGGTACAACAACGCCCGGATTCAGCTTAAACCGCACCTGAATAAATTGAGGAGGAATCATTCTTAGCCATGGGAAATAAAGACCTGCTGCTGGCCATCGACAACGGCACCCAGAGCCTGAAAGCTATGATTTTCGACCTTTCAGGAAAACTGCTGGCGATCCGCAAAATCCCGTTTGAACCCTATTATTCCGAGCGCCCCGGCTGGGCGGAACAAGACCCGGAAATGTACTGGAAGACCCTGTGCGACGCCTGCCAGGGGCTGTGGCAACAGCAGGGAGTTGAAAAAAACCGCATCGCTGGCGTCTCCCTGACCACCCAGCGGGGAA
>PCSG01000016.1:2351-4820 GCA_002772195.1 Desulfobacterales bacterium CG23_combo_of_CG06-09_8_20_14_all_51_8
AAAAGCCCAGTCCAACTGGATCCGGACCCATCAGCCCGACATCTGGAAGGCCACCCATAAATTTCTTCTGCTTTCCGGATATCTGACGTATCAACTGATCGATTCCTTCTCCGATTCCGTGGGCTGCCAGGTGGGCTACATTCCTTTTGACTACAAACGCCATACCTGGGCCAAGGCTTCGGACTGGAAATGGCAGGGCAGTCCGGTGGCGCCGGATATGCTTCCGGCTCTCTTTAAACCCGGCCAGATCATGGGACATATTACCGCCAAAGCCTCAAGCGCCACGGGCATCCCCGAAGGCACCCCCATGATCGCGGCCGCTGCGGACAAAGCCTGCGAGGTCATCGGTTCCGGCTCCCTGGACCTGTCCGTGGGCTGCTTAAGCTACGGCACCACCGCCACCATCAATGTCACCAGCCCCAGATACATCGAGGCCATTCCTCTGGTTCCGCCCTACCCGTCCGCTGTTCCCGACCATTATTCTCTTGAAATCATGATATACCGTGGTTTCTGGATGGTGAGCTGGTTTAAAAACGAATTCGGCCATGCGGAAAAGGCAAAAGCCGAAATGATGGGCGTGGAGGCCGAAGCGCTGTTTGACCGGCTGATCGAGGACATTCCGCCGGGGTCCATGGGGCTCATGCTCCAACCCTACTGGACCCCGGGATTCAAAGAGCCCGGACCGGAAGCCAAGGGCGGCATCATCGGATTCGGGGATGTGCACACCCGGGGCCATGTGTACAAATCCATTCTCGAAGGCCTGGCTTACGCCCTGCGCGAGGGCAAGGAAAAAATCGAAAAACGCACGAAAACGCCGATCCGGTCCTTGCGGGTGTCCGGGGGCGGCTCCCAGAGCAAAAACGCCATGCAGGTGACCGCGGACATTTTCAACCTTCCCACGGCCCGGCCCCACCTCTATGAGACCTCCGGCCTCGGGGCCGCCATCAACTGCGCCGTGGGCATCGGCCTGCATCCGGATTTTAAAACCGCCATCAACTCCATGACCCACAGCGGGGATGTGTTTGAACCCGATCCCAAAACCCACCGGCTCTACAACGATCTCTACACCCGGGTGTATCAAAAAATGTATGGCCGGCTCAAGCCCCTGTACGAGGAGATTCGGGAAATCACCGGATATCCGGAATGAGAAAAGGCTGAAGGCTGAAGACTAAAGGCTGAAAGGGGGGAGGTAGGCCGGATTAGCGCGTCAGCGCATAATCCGGCAGATGACGCAATCCGTTTCGGTCGATTACGCTTCGCTAATCGCCCCTACGGTGAACCGCTGAACATGGGAAAGGCGAGAAATGACAAGACAAAATCAGGTGATTTTCAGCGATACGAACGATGGCATTGCCCCGGCGGTTCACGAAATATTCGACCGCCTGGGGGGCCTTCCCGCTCTGTTAAAACCCAGCAAAAATGTTTACATCAAGGTCAACGGCGTGGATTCCAAAAAATACGCCTATACCGACCCTGAAGTTCTGCGGCAGGTCATTTTATATCTGCGGGAACACAACGCCAAAGATATCTATGTGATGGAAAATTCCACCCAGGGCAATATCACCCGCCTGGTTTTCAAAGTCACGGGCTTTGAAAAAGTCTGCCGGGAAACCGGCGCGATCCCGGTTTACTTAGATGAGACCCCGGCCGTCCCGGTTTTTCTGGAAGGCCTTGAATCCTTTGTGGACATCTCATCCTTTGTTTATGAACGCCTGATCGACCAGGCAGGCGAAAATCTCTACGTTTCCATCCCCAAGTTAAAAACCCATTCCATGTCCCAGGTGACCCTTTCGATTAAAAACCAGTTCGGTTTTGTCCATCACCAGAGCCGCATTGCCGACCATAATTTCAAGCTTCACCAGAAATTCGCTGATATTTACGAGCTGCTGCGGCCGGATCTGATTATCGTCGACGGGCTGATCGCCACCAACCACGGGCATTATATCGCTGAAAAAAACACGGATCACTGCGTGGTCCCCATGGACCTTCTGATCGGCGGTGCTGATCCGCTGGCGGTGGATATCGCCGGTGCGTCGCTCTTGGGATTTGATATTTCAGACGTCCCTCACCTGCTCCTATCCCGTCAAAAAAATATCAGCGCGGCATCCATGGACACAATAGAACTCATTAACCGCCCTCTCTATGACGGACGGAAAAAAAATCTGACCCATCACCTGCTGGACTATTTTCCACCGGATTCGACCATTTTACGGGGCAAAACCCGCTGCTGTTTTGAAGGGTGCCGGAGAAACACGGAAACGGTCGCGGAAGTGTTCTTCTGCGATCACAACGGCAAAGGCGGTTTCACCATCCTGATGGGAAAAGGCATCGAAAAGGACGCGGTCGACCGCATCACCACCCCGGCGGTCCATTTGGCCGGCGGGTGCGCCATCGAAGATTACGGCCTTGAGATGGTGCGGCGATTCGGGAAGAAAAATGTCACCTTCAGCAACGGCTGCAACAACCTGT
>PCSG01000397.1:0-35320 GCA_002772195.1 Desulfobacterales bacterium CG23_combo_of_CG06-09_8_20_14_all_51_8
ATACTGGATGCACAATGGGTTTGTGAACATCAATCATGAGAAAATGTCCAAATCCCTGGGCAATTTTCTCATGATCAAGGATATTGTCAAAACCTGCCATCCCGAAGCCATCCGCCTGTTTCTCCTGTCCCACCATTACCGGACCCCCGTGGATTTTACGGACCAGGCCCTGAAAAATACGGAATCCGGTCTGGATAAAATTTATGCGCTTTTGGAGCGATGCGAAAAATTTCTGGGAGGTTTGCCGGGCAGGGAAGGGCAGGGAACTTTGGAAGATGCGGGTCATTCCTGGAAGGCTTTTTGTGAGGCCATGAACGATGATTTCAATACGGCCCAGGCTATCGGCGTCCTCTATGATAGCGTGCGGAACCTCAACAAAATTTTGGATGTTGCGGAAAAAGACGATGCTGGAAACACGGACCCGGAAAAAAATCGACGGACGGTTGCCACTGAATGCCTCGGCCTCCTGAAAATGGGCGATATTCTGGACATTCTGAGCCTGCCGCCCGCAGAATATTTCGCCCGGAAAAAAGAAGCCGGCCTGGAACGCCGGTCAGTGGACCCGAAAATAATCGAAGCCCTGATCCAGGAGCGGAAGGACGCCCGAAAATCAAAGGATTTCAAGCGGGCTGACGAAATCCGGGATCAGTTGAAATCCATGAATATCGAAATCGAGGACCGGCCCGAGGGGACGGTGTGGAAGGTGGTGTCCTAAATACCCCGCGAGAGCTTTTCTTCAAACCTGACTCTCTTTTGCAACCCTGTTTCGATAGGAACTTGTTATCCGATTCGAAAAACCCCAAAAATGTTTCTCATGGAGACTTATGCCGATCCGCATAAGACGCTGTGATAAACCGATGTGTAAAGCGAAAAATCTGAAATTATAGTATGTTATTGTGTTAAAGGGCATGTATTCAATAGCGTATTATGCGGACAGAGAATCAAAATTCGTTCGGTGACATCTCCGGCGAATATAGAATATAGTTTTGTTCAGAAAAATGTTTTCAAGAGGGGGCAATAATGGGTATCTTAACTGGATTGTTAGAAATAATTGGAGGCTCTGTCAAGGCAGATACCATAGATAGAGTAACAAGTGCAGGATACTATGATGGAGAACATGGCAATCCACCGCAATGGGGGATCTTCGTAAAGGCGTCGTTGATTAGCGAGGAAAAAGCTGAAATGCTCAAACAATACTATACAGAAGCTTATAAACTTGGGCAGCAAAAAGCAGTTAGAAAAGAAATGGGGGGGAAAGCTTCTGTATTGTTGCCTCCAGATTCTCTATAGCATAGCTAAAAGAAAAAAAATATTTTTTGGGCCAGTACATTGAAAATGTATACAATAATTCTTTCGAAGGATTTGCACCCAAAAATAACCGCGTGGAGTCGGACTCGCTACGTCGGCGCTCACGCGCAGCGTTATACCTTTTAAAACACTATCTGGAGGAAATGATTTGTCGAATTACACTCTTGAACAAGTATTTAACGAAGCTGCATTTCCAGAGGTGACTTTTGTTGAACCGACGAATTACAACTTCATCAAAGCATCCTTTAAGACACCAGGAAAGCACTTAACTATTTCAGGACCATCAGGAACTGGGAAAACAACACTTGTAAAACACCTTCTTAGAGAACTCAATGTGCTGGAGAAAGATGTTCTCTGGATAAACGGCAGACAATATTCAAATTTCGATTCTGGAATCATGCTTCTCGCTCAGGAGTTAACTGCCTCTCCGAACTTCGATGAGCTAACGGCACTAATTCAGTTGGTTAAATTCGTAGTGATCGACGACTTCCATTTCATTAAGAAAGGTGCGCGTCTCGAAATCTCAAAAAATCTTAAGCTTTGGCATGAAAAAGGAGTTCGTTTCATAATCATAGGAATTGCGACATCAGCAGAGGAATTATACGGGGTCGATCCAGAACTTGGAATTCGAAACGATCCATTTGAACTAAAAACACAGGACGATGCATTTTGCCGAAAACTTCTTACAAATGGCTGCAATGCCCTTAATTTCAATTTTTCTAGTTCTTTGACTGAGGAAATTGTCTCAGCATCAAACGGAGTTCCGTCAATTGTTCATGTGATCGCTCGTGTTTGTTGTATTTCTGTTGGAATTGAGCGGACTCTCGAAGAACCGATGGAGATCGATCGAAGGCTTCGAGACTTGAAGGAAGAAATACTGCGGATTTTTCATGGAAAGTACCGCGACAAGATAGTTGGGTTGGCAAAAGGTAAACAGCAAGCACGTTCAGTTCACAACACCTATTTTGACATCGTTGCCCAAATAGCGAGCTCAGCCTCATCGGAGCTGCCAACCGAAAAGCTGTATCGATCCATTGTCGGTATTATCGAGGATTCGAAGGAACGATCGAGAAAAGCTACTTCTTTCTACAATTGCCTTAACAACCTTAGCGATGTCATAGAACAAAAAGGGCTAAGCGACATATTGCTTTTCCGGTCGGGCAGTACCTATATCTCAATAGAAGATCCAACATTTAGATTCTATTTGAATTTATTGGATATAGAAGACATAAAGACAAGAATTCATCTACGAACGTCTGCATACCCTTATGATGTTGCAGTCTCTTTTGCAGGTAATGATCGCCCAACGGTAAAAAGCTTTGTTGACGCTTTAAAGGATCTTGGATTAAATGTTTTCTATGATTTCGACCAACAAGCATTGCTCTGGGGTAAAGACATACGCGCAAAATTAGCTGAAGTTTATGCAAACGAAGCACAATACATGGTTATTTTCCTTTCCGAATCTTATCCTGAGCGGGATTGGACCGATTTCGAGCTATCTATCGGAAAAGAGGCTGCGGAAAAAAGAACAGAAGAATACCTCCTTCCGCTACGCTTAGACGATGTTAAGGTTGTTGGGATGAAGTCGACGACGGGCTATATAGACCTTAGACAAACTTCCGTCCAGGAAGTGGCTGCAATTCTTGCTGATAAAATTAATGTCAGTGGAAAAGTATAACAATTTGCTGCACGGGAGCGCAAAAAGCCGCGCCCCGTGAGCAACCCGTTGGGCGTCGAAAAGACGGTCGAATGTATCAGTCATTCGTTCAAATTTTACGACAGAGAAACATGTATTTTTCGTCCCACGGCTTTGGCAAACTTTTCGAGTGTTGAAAGACGGATATCAGTGGCATGATTTTCCATACGAGAAACAACGGATTTTGTCGTTTTTAAACTTTTTGCAATTTGTTCCTGGGTCAGACCGGTTTCAAGACGAGCTTGCTTTAGCATGAGTCCAAGTTTAAAAGTCTCAAGGCGTTCGTCATAGCCGGACCAGAATTTGGGATCTTGTTTCGCCCGCTTTTTTTTATATTTTTGGAAATCGCTCATTTTTTAGCCTTTCGGTTATAATAATCTTTTTTGCGTTTTTCAGCAGTGGCAATTTCTTTTTGAGGTATTTGTTGAGATTTTTTGGTGAAACCATGATTCAAAATCACAAGATCTTTCCCATCCCAAAAACCCAATATTCGAAATATGTTATTGCCTTGCTGTATCCTTACTTCCCAGATATCATCAGTGCCTTGAAGTTTCTTGAAGAATTTTCGAGGTACAATATCGAGTTGTTCTATGATATCAAGCACAAATGCGACTTTCTCAAATTGTTTGTTTGACAGCGAATCGAAATATTCTTCAACAGGGCTTTTGCCTGTTTCGAATTTATAAAATTTGATTTTTCGCATATTTGTATGTTCGCATATGTGCGAACATTTTTCAAGGGTTTATTCTGAAAAACCGCACAACCAGGCACTGGTGCCGACCCAAAAAGCCGGGCGCTACAGTTCACCGTTCAAAAACCTTACAGAGAAAGATTATACAATCGTAATAATGATATCCGGAATTCAAACCTCTCAACTCCTGACACCCGAAACCTGACACCTTCAACCCAATTTAAAATACTCATCCAGCCTGCCATGCCCCTCTTCAAAATCATCTCCGACATGACCCCCAAGGGCGACCAACCCACGGCCATTGAGGCCATCAGCCAGGGCATTCGGGAAGGCAAACCTCACCAGGTCATGCTGGGGGTGACCGGTTCCGGCAAAACCTTTACCATGGCCCATATCATTGAGAAGGTGCAAAAACCCACCCTGATTCTGGCCCCGAACAAAACCCTGGCGGCCCAGCTTTACAATGAGTTTAAGGGCCTGTTCCCGGAAAATGCGGTGGAATATTTTGTCTCCTATTATGATTATTACCAGCCGGAAGCCTATCTTCCGGTTTCGGATACTTATATTCAGAAGGATTCGTCCATCAATGAAATAATCGACAAAATGCGGCATTCCGCCACCCGGTCGGTGTTGTCCCGGCCTGATAGCCTGGTGGTGGCCAGCGTGTCCTGCATTTACGGCCTGGGCGCGCCTGAAGATTACGTCGCCATGCGCATCGAGCTGGAAAAGGACGCGGAGTTTTCAAGGGAGGAGTTACTCTCTCGGCTTGTGGAAATCCAGTATGAACGCAATGACATGGATTTTCACCGTGGGGCCTTCCGGGTCCGGGGAGACCGGGTGGAAATTTTTCCCGCCTATGAGGAAGACACGGCCGTGCGTGTGGAATTTTTCGGGGACGCCATTGACGGCCTGTTTGAGATCGATCCCCTGACCGGCAATCGAAAGAAGACCCTGAACCGGGTGCTGATTTATCCGGCCAGCCATTATGTGACGCATCAGCGCACCCGGGACCGCATCATCGCGGATGTGAACGCGGAACTAAAAGACCGCGTTGATTATTTTGTTCAAAACCGAAAACTCATCGAAGCCCAGCGCATTGAGGAAAGAACCGGTTTTGATCTGGAAATGATTCAGGAAATCGGGTACTGTAACGGCATTGAAAATTACGCCCGGCACATTACCGGCCGTGCCCCGGGCGAACCGCCGCCGACCCTGCTTGATTATTTTCCGGAAGATTTTCTGGTGTTTATTGATGAAAGCCACATTGCCGTGCCCCAGATCGGTGGCATGTACAAAGGGGACCGGTCCCGCAAGGAAACTCTGGTGGAATTCGGGTTCCGCCTGCCGTCGGCCTTGGACAACCGGCCCCTGCGCTTTGATGAATTCAGCGCAAAGGTGCCCCAGGTGGTTTATGTTTCCGCGACTCCGGCGGATTATGAACTGGAAAGAAGCAAGAGCGCGGTGCATGAACTCATCGTTCGGCCCACGGGACTCATCGATCCGCTGATCGAATTCCGGGACGCCAAGCGGCAGGTGGATGATCTGTATGATGAAATTCAGCTTCGCATCCAGAAAAAGGAACGGGTTCTGGTCACCACCCTGACCAAGCGCATGGCCGAAGATTTGACGGATTATTACACGGACCTGGGGATTGCGGTCAAATACCTGCATTCGGATATAAAGACCCTGGAGCGCCTTGAAATTATACAAGAACTGCGCACCGGTGCGTTTGATGTGCTGATCGGCATCAACCTCCTGCGGGAAGGGCTGGACATTCCGGAAGTGTCCCTGGTGGCGATTCTGGACGCGGATAAGGAAGGGTTTCTTCGCTCGGCCCGCTCCCTGATTCAGACCTGCGGCCGGGCCGCGCGGAATTTGAACGGCAAGGTGCTGATGTATGGCGAAACCATAACGAAGTCCATGCAGAACGCTTATGATGAAACCATGCGCCGGCGGAAAATTCAGACCCAGTACAACCAGGATCATGGAATAACACCCGCGACAATCATCAAAGAAATCTCCGGAGCGCTTTTGTCGCGGTTTTATCCCGCATCCGATGGACAGGCCGCCATGGAAGTGAACGAATCCATCGCTACCTATGCGTCCTATGAGAACATAGAGAAGCAGATTGCTTCTCTGGAGAAACAAATGAATGCCGCAGCCAAGGAGCTGGCGTTTGAACGAGCAGCGGAAATCCGGGACCGGATCATTGCGTTAAAAAAATTGCAGGTTCTGGACTTTGAAACGTAGGCGAGCTATGGAAAACACTCTTGCCCTTCAACTGCCATCCATTTCATCCGGTCCCGGCGTTTATCTAATGAAGGATGACCGGGGCAAAATAATCTATGTGGGCAAGGCGGCCAATTTAAAAAAACGTCTGGCATCCTATTTTATCAAGCAGACCCACCCGGATTTAAAAACCGGTGTATTGGTAAAGCAAATCACCTCCTTTGATACCATTGTCACCCCGTCGGAAAACGAAGCGTTAATTCTCGAATCCACCCTCATTAAAAAGCACAAGCCGCGATACAATATTCTTTTAAAGGACGACAAGCGGTATCCGTCCATCCGCATTGACCTGACCAGCGACTATCCCTGCCTGCAGGTCGTCCGGAAAACCGGAAATGACCGTGCCCTGTATTTCGGCCCTTATACCTCGCCGGGCTCGGTCCGGGACACCATCAAAATCATCAATAAAACCTTTAAACTGCGCAAATGCCAGTCCGACCGGGTCAAGCCCCGGTCCCGGCCATGCCTGAATTATCAGATGGGACTTTGTCTTGCGCCCTGCTGTTATCCGGTGGACCAACAGGCATATCGGGAAATGGTGGACGAGGTCCGGATGTTTTTAAACGGCCGGACCCATGACCTGATCCGGAAATTCACCGCTGAAATGACGGTGGCGGCCGAACGGCAAGCGTTTGAACAAGCGGCAAGGCTGCGGGATAAAATTTTCGCCCTTCAAAACACCGTGGAAAAACAGATTGCAGTCACCCCGGATTTCGTCGACCGGGATGTCATCGCTTTTGTCCGAAATGACATGATGGCCGTTGTGGTGGTGCTCCTGGTGCGGAACGGATTTTTGCAGGCCGTGCGCCAGTTCGTTTTCAAGGATGCGATTTCATCGGACCATGAGATTGTGGATGCTTTTATAAAGCAGTATTATGCAAAATCCGATTATATCCCCAAAGAAATCATTGTACCGCTGCATCTTGAGGATACGCCTGTCTATGCCGGGTGGCTTTCGGACATCAAGGGATCGGCGGTTCATATCATTCTACCGAAGCGCGGGGACAAATTGCGTCTGTTGACCATGGCCGAAGATAATGCCCGAACCCGGCTCACCCGCATGATGGATGAAATGGCTGCAGGAGCAGAACTGCTTGCGGGTTTGGCGCGGAGGCTGCAATTAAAGGCTCCGCCTCGGCGCATTGAGTGTTTTGACAATTCCGGCATGTCGGGCAGTAATCTGGTGTCCGCAAGGGTGGTGTTCGTCGATGGCCGGCCGGAGAAAAAAAGTTATCGGAAGTACACGATCAAAACCGTTGACCTTCAGGATGATTACGCGTCCATGAATGAAGTGCTGGAGCGGCGCTTTAAAAAGAGCAACCAGGATTCTGATCTTCCGGATCTCTTGATGGTGGATGGGGGCAGGGGGCAGTTGAATATCGCAATATCGGTGATCGAACGGCTGGGCCTGAAGGGCGCCTTTACCATTATCGGCATTGCCAAAAAAGATGTGGACCGGAATGAGCCAACGGATAAAATCTATTTGCCCGGACGGGTCAATCCCGTGAATTTCGGCAACGACATGGACGCGCTGTTTTTGCTTCAGCGCATCCGGGATGAGGCCCACCGGTTCGCCATTGCATTCCACCGGCAAAAACGCGGAAAAACCGCCCTGCACTCGGCTCTCGACGCCATCCCCGGCATCGGCAAACGGCGCAAAGCGGCTTTGATGAAAAAATTCAAGAGGTTTCAGCGGTTGCGGGAGGCGTCGGTGGAAGAGCTGGCCGGAACCCCCGGCATCAGTTCGGATTTGGCCCGGACACTTTTTACCGCATTGAACAAAGCCCCATGACGGCTTCAATAGAAATAAAATTTCAATTTTTTGAGAAATTTATTGTTTTGTTTTTCTCGCAGAGACGCTGGGTCCGCGGAGGGAGATGCCTTTAATGGTCTTATTCTCTGCGCCCCTGCGCGACGATCTTTCATGCTACGCCAGCTTTTTCAGGTCCGCCACCAGATTTCTCACGGCATCGGCGGATTGCTGAAGGGCCGCGTTTTCATCGTCGGTCAGTTTGATCTGGATGATTTCTTCAACGCCGTTTTTCCCCAGTTTGACGGGCACGCCGATAAACAAGCCATTGATGCCGTATTCGCCTTCCAGATAGGCGGCGCAGGGCAGAATTTTTTTCTTGTCTTTTAAAATCGCTTCCGCCATTTCCACGGCCGCAGCGGACGGGGCGTAGAATGCGCTGCCGGTTTTTAAAAGGCTGACGATCTCGCCGCCGCCTTTGCGGGTGCGGTCCACCAGCGCTTCAATCTTTTCAGCGGACATGAGTTCGGTGATGGGAATTCCGGCCACCGTGGAATACCGGGGCAGGGGAACCATGGTGTCGCCGTGGCCGCCCAGTACAAACGCGTGGGTGTTTTCCACGGAAACATTCAGCTCCATGGCGATAAATGCCCGGAACCGGGCGGAATCCAAGACCCCGGCCATGCCGATGACCCGGTTCTTGGGAAATCCGCTGGTGTCAAAAGCGACGTGGCACATGGCGTCTAATGGATTGCTGACAATAATCAGCACCACTTCCGGGGACCGCCGGGCCGCTTCCGCGGTCACGGCTTTCATGATGTTCATGTTGGTTTTGATGAGATCATCCCGGCTCATGCCTGGTTTCCGGGGGATGCCGGCCGTGATGATAATGATGTCCGAGCCGGCGGACGCATCATAGGAGTTGCTGCCCGTCACAAAGGCGTCATGTTTTTCAATGGGAGCTGCTTCCACAAGGTCCAGGGCCTTGCCCTGGGGCAGACCTTCAGCGATATCGATCAGAACGACATCGCAGAGTTCTTTTTCCGCCAGCCGCTGAGCCGTGGTGGCGCCTACGTTCCCGGCCCCGATTACCGTTACTTTTTTATCCATCTGCCTCTCCTTTGCACAATTTTTTATGATAAACTGAAATGATTTGTCCGCTGGGAAGAATGTATTGTAAGTATGTATTACTTATATGTTGATTCATGTCAATATATAAAATAATTTAAATTTAACTGCTTGTTATTTTAACTATAAAATATTTCAATCAAATTGTAAGTTTTGCTTACTTTTTTAAAATTGTGCGGAAACCTGGACCATTGCTTCAGATTGCGAGCGAACTGGTGTCCGGATGCCGTCCTCCCAAGAATATTGGTACCGCGTGATAATTTCTTTGAAAACCGCTTAAAATTCAGGCAGATTTTAACACCTTTCTTGACAACAGGGATGATTGTCGGTATCAAAATAATGCCTGCTTTGACAACCGCATTTGTTTGGCGGGTCGTTTTTCTCTCATTTTTTTTCAACCAGGATATGACCTTTTTTCGTTAAATTATGCTAATATATGGAAAATTTCATTGATGAAATCAACCCCTGCGAACAGATCGGATAACCCCTTCCGATGGATTTTGAATTCATGCCTGATCAGATCAATAAACAGAAAGATGCTTTGACGGATGCCTGCTGTCAAGGGGCACTGGAAAAAGAAATCCATAAAACAATCGAATCCGGCCCTCTGACGGGAAGACCAGCCCGATCCGGCAAAATGGAAGCTCTGGAAGTGGTCGCCAGTGGCGTTGCCCATGATTTGAACAATATCCTTTCAGGAATTGTCACCTATCCTGAGCTGCTGCTCATGAGAAAAGATCTTGATGAGAAAACCCGCAAGGCCCTGAAGGTTATTCGGGACTCAGGCGAGCGGGCCGCCGCGTTGATCGGAGATCTGACCACCATCGCCAGAAACAATGCTTCCAATCGGGAAGAGATCAGCATCAACAGTATGGTTCAGGAATATTTACAGTCTCCGGACTACCGCAAGCTGCAACTGTCCCAGGACGGTATCGCTCTCAAATTAAATCTTGATTCCCGTTTGTTTACTATTGATGCCTCCCGCCTTCATATTCGACGAAGCGTCATGCATCTGGTGGCAAACGCCGCGGAAGCCATCGGATCAAACGGACAGATCCTTATTTCAACTGCTAATTGTTTGCTGGGCGTGCCTTTAAGGCCCTATTCGGAAGTAAAAAAAGGTGAATACGCGCTTTTAACCGTTGCTCATACCGGCGGTATTTCAGAGCAGCATATCGACCGGATTTTTGAACCCTTCTATACCCGAAAAGTGATGGGTAGAAAAGGCACGGGTCTGGAATTAACGGTTGTATGGTATACGGCTGCCGACCATAACGGCTATGCCGTTGTGACAGGCGATACGACATCCACCCGGTTTGACCTTTATTTTCCCAGGACCCGCCATCTGGCCCGGGAACAGGGGTGCGAATAAATTCAGCTTGGTTCTTCAGTTTTTTGTATAAACAACGCTTCAAATATGCTATATTTTATTCGTTATGGCATTTTTTTAATCGGGACAGGCATCAGATGGATTTAGGCGTAAAAATAAAAAAATATTACCAGGAAGCGGAACTATACAACGAGCAAGGACTGCTGACCGAAGCGCTGGAAAAATACAAGGCGGTGGAAGCCCTGATCAAATCCACCAGCAATATCCGCAACCGTCAAGGATTACTGAAACAGGTCGCCGCAAGAATTGATGAAGCCGCCAAAAAACTTTAGAAACTGGATGGTGTGAAGCCCACGCTGACAGTCAATGAAGAAGCCCAGTCGCTGATGAAGGAAATGTATAGTTTTGATGATCCAGAGGCAAAAGGCTCTTCAGCTCTGGGAGGCGCCATTGCTTTGGCGAAATTCGGGCAATATGATAAAGCCATTGAAGAGCTGAACCGATTGCTCGAATATGACACACTGCGGCTGGAAGCGGCAAAAAACATCCTCTGGTGCTGGATGCAGCAGAATTATGCAGACTATGCCGTTTCTCTTTACCAGAAATGGCGGAAGAGCAACCTGTTTCCGCCAAAAGAAACGGATGAAATCCATCGATATTTTGTTAAATTGATGGATGAGGCCGGCGTTGACCATGAATTTGATGGACTTGAATCTCAGCGGACTATTGAACCGGATTCTGAAATTAATGATGATGATATTCTGGATATCAGTTCCGTCAAGTTTGTTTTGCCGCACGGAGCCAAGGAAGGGGAAAAAATTGAACTGGAAATCAGTTTTCAGTCCGGCAAATATATTCGCATGATCATTCCCAAAAAGGAAAAGGATTTGATTGACGGCATCCATCCGGGTGACCTGCTTAAGGATATTGCTTTTTATTCTCCGGTGGCCATTTTTTCCGGTGAGGGATATGTCTCATCCAAAAATGAAATCCATGCGGGTCCCAAAAGAGGGGATTTCAGCCTGGAAATTAAAATCATTAAAATTGTCTCTTAAGAAAATCAATGAATCAATTTTCAGGCATGGGGAGACAAGGTAAACAGCTAACGGATTTTTTTGGGAGTTCAAGATGGCGGTCATTAATCTGAAAAATCGACAGATAGAGTGCAAGCTGGTTTATTACGGACCGGGCCGAAGCGGCAAGACAACCAATCTGGAATATATCCATAAGGCGTTTAGCAAACGGGTGACCGGTAAAA
The DNA here is from genome assembly GCA_002772195.1 of Desulfobacterales bacterium CG23_combo_of_CG06-09_8_20_14_all_51_8. Taxonomy (GTDB): domain Bacteria; phylum Desulfobacterota; class Desulfobacteria; order Desulfobacterales; family Desulfosalsimonadaceae; genus SURF-3. The sequence goes on from PCSG01000397.1 coordinate 11,451, forward strand.
TGATTTCCATTGATACAGAAGGGGACCGGACTCTGTTTTTTGATTTTTTACCCCTGGGTCTGGGAAAAATTAAAGGGTGTGATATTAAAGTCCAGCTCTACACCGTTCCGGGTCAGGTGAAATACAAGGCCACCCGCCAGTTGGTTTTAAAAGGGGTTGACGGCATTGTGTTTGTTGCGGATTCCCTGGCGGTGAGGCGTGAGAAAAACATGCTTTCCCTCAAAGATCTTCATGAAAACCTGCTGAAAATGGGGTTGAGTATTCGAAAAATTCCCCTGGTGCTTCAGTATAACAAGCGGGACCTCGAAAAAAAAGGATTGCCCGTGATGCCGGTTGAAAAAATGGAACTGGAGTTGAACCGGCAGTTGAAGGTTCCGTCATTTCCCGCCAGCGCTTTGTCCGGGGAAGGTGTCGGGAACACATTGACCCAGGCCCTCAAGCTGACCTTGCAGTCTCTTCAGAATGAATTTAAATGGGCGCAATAGCGGACAGATGAACTCAAATGTCGTATTAAAAGGAAGTCTGGCTTTTTTAAATCTGGGGGAGCTGCTTCAGCTCTTAGGCATGTCCGGAAGCAGCGGTATCCTGAAACTCACCAGTAATCATACGGAACATTCCGGGTTTATTTATATGATGGATGGCAACCCCGTGGATGCGGAATTCCAGGGCACCAAAGGTCAGGATGTGCTAAACACCTTTTTCGGCTGGGTGGATGCTGAATTTGAATTCAGTGAGGAAAAAATACTGCACCGCCGAACCATTCAGAAGAGCCGGATGGAAATCATCCTGGACGGACTGCGGATGGTGGATGATGGATTAACCCATAAAATCGGACAAGCATCCTCCAAAAAATCCAGCGTGGACATAAAAGATGCGTCCGGAATCCCCATCATCAAAGGCCCCCTTGTGGATTATCTGTATATTGTGGATGAGGATGATTTTTCCGACGGCCAGGAAATCGTGGTACAGTCTAAATTCGGCAACTGGCTCTGGGTGATTCTGGAAGGCACGGTAGCGGTGGTGAGACAGATGCCCGGGGGGCCGGTGACCATCAATAAATTATCTGAAGGCGCATTTATCGGCGGCATTGGTTCCTTAAAAGAAAAAACAAACATCCGAAACGCCACCGTCTGCGCGGTGGGGAAAGTCCAGCTGGGGGTTATCGACTTTCATCGGATTATGGAAGAATTTTCCAAAATATCTCAAGATTTAAAGCAGGTCCTGTTCTCTTTGGATAAACGGTTAGCACAGGTGACAACCGTCTGCGCAAACGTGCATTTTAAAAAAATTAAACTCCATAAGACCATGGAAGACATGCAGGCTTTTTCTTTTTCCGAACACCCGGAAGATAAAATTCTGAAAATCGTATCCGGCAGAGCGGTTATCGCAAAACAAATCAATGATCATTTCATTGAATTATGCGAGTTGGCCCCTGAAGATGTCATCGGGAATATCCCTTTTTTAGGCACTTCCCACGAACCCCATTCCGCCATGGTGTTTGTTTCAGATCCATTCCAGGTGAGTTCCATCGATCTGATCGATTTGAAAGAAGAGTATGATGAATTGTCCCAAACATTTAAAAACATGATTGTTCATACATCCACCTCTTTGTCCGTAACAACCGGCAGGCTGATGGATATGATCAAAAAACCAGTAACCCAATAAGGGCTTGAAGGAAGTTTTCTTTTTCTTTTTTTAAAAAAATGATATTTAATTCTACTTTATAAAGTTCTCGTATTCAATTTTCATTGAAACAGATAACCTATTTCTTGGTCATAAGGAGCGACGCAATGGGAATCAATAAGCGCAAACACGAGAGATTCGATGCATTAAATCTTTTATCTTACATCACCATTGATTCAGACGGGAAGGAATGGGATCAGGGTATGGGCCGGACATTAAATATCAGTGAAAGCGGCCTTCAACTAGAAACCCATGCCCCCGTGGACACCAAAAACACGCTGCTGATTTCTATCGGTATTGAGGATGATCTCGTTGAAATCAGAGGCAAAGCAGTCTATACCAATCGTGGTGACAATGATAAATTTGAATCCGGCATCGAATTTATTGAAGTCAAGCCGGAGGCTTTATCCGTGTTGAGAAAATTCATCCGTGCATTTCAGAAACAATATGCAAAATAGGATCTATTGAACAGTCACCACGCTGCTGGATTTTGCTTCAATCCGGACCCGATGTGATTTAGGATTTTTTATGAAACACCCTGCGATTTTTGAAACTGATTTCCCGAACCTCAAATTGATCAAGCGAGGAAAAGTCAGAGATATCTATGATCTGGATGAAGCCCTGTTGATGATCGCCACGGACCGCATTTCCGCTTATGATGTGATCATGCCCAATCCGGTGCCGGGCAAAGGGGAGATTTTGACGCGGATTTCCCTGTTCTGGTTCGATGTGATGAAGAATATTGTCGCCAATCATCTGATTTCCGGGAATGTGGATGACTATCCCAAATCCTGCAAACCCTATGCGGATGCGTTGCGCGGCCGAAGCATGCTGGTGAAAAAAGCATCGCCGTTGCCCGTTGAATGTGTGGTGCGCGGATATATTTCCGGATCCGGGTGGAAATCCTATCAGGAAACCGGAAGGGTCTGCGGCATCCGCCTGCCGGCGGGCCTGAAAGAATCCGAACAGTTGGCCGAACCCATTTTCACGCCATCCACCAAAGAGGAGCAGGGGACCCATGACATTAATATTGATTTTGATGAAACCGTGAAACTTATCGGTGCGTCCCTGGCTGAAAAGGTCCGGGATCTGAGTCTCGCCATTTACAAAAAAGGAGCCCGGCTGGCTGCTGAAAAAGGCATCCTCATCGCCGATACCAAATTTGAATTCGGCCTGCTCGATGACCAGCTCATCCTGATTGATGAAATTCTGACCCCCGATTCCTCCCGGTTCTGGCCAAAGGAAACTTACTGCCCCGGCGGTCCGCAAAACAGTTTCGACAAACAGTATCTGCGGGATTACCTCATTGCCATCAAATGGGATAAAACCCCGCCCGCTCCATCTTTGCCCGAAGAAGTCATTCAAAACACCCGCCAAAAATACATGGAGGCACTGACCTCCCTGACCCGTTAAATCATTCCTATGAAATCTGTTTCAGATACGCCGGTTTTTGAAACCATCGACCTCGGACGCATTGATTCAGAAAATCTTTTTTTTAAAATCAGTTTTGAATCATCGCCATCCACGGATTCGGGGGCTATGGCAGTCGATGCCCTCAAGGCATCCATCGCGCGCATCGGGCTTGTCTCCCCACCTATTTTAAAATTACAACCGGAAAACCGATATATTGTCGTCAGCGGGTTTAGAAGAATCTCAGTATGCCGGGCGTTGGGTTTGCAAAAAATACCCGCGCGCGTCATGGGCCTGGGGAGTGATGACGGGCAGTTAATGAAACTCGCCATCGCTGACAATGCCTTTAACCGGTCCCTGAATATCATCGAACAGGCAACGGCGATATTCAAGTTATCGCCATTTCTCCCTGATGATGACCGCACATGGCATAGCGAATGCGATCCGATCGGTTTAACCGTCAATCCCGGGCTGATCCGCAAACTTAAAAAAATCCGTGCCGCGTCCAGCGACCTGAAAGAGAAAATAGCGGCCGGAAAAATTTCCTTGACCGTCGGCCTTGAACTGGCGGGCATGGACGATGGTTCCCGGGTTCAGTTTTTAACTATTTTTGATGCCTTGAGTCCCACCTTAAATCATCAGAAAGAAATGATCCGCATGGCCGGAGAAATCGCCTGTTTAGAGGACAAACCCATATCGAAAATTTTTAATAGCCTGGAAATTGACAATATCATCAAAGATCCGGACATGGACCGAAACATGAAAATCAGCCGGGTCCGCCGGAAATTAAAGGACCGGCGCTATCCGGAAATTTCCGGGTTTGAAAAAACCTATCACGCCCGGGTCAAACGCCTTACGCTGCCGGAATCCATTGCCCTGCATCCCCCGACGGATTTTGAAGGCAATGACTTCATGATTCAATTCACGTTCCGGGGTCTGCCTCAGTTTAAAGAGATCTGCGACAATCTTTTGAGGCTCCGGGACCATCCGGATTTTGCCGCTATTTTAGAAAAGAGCCGTGAAGATAACTGACCTCTATATTGATCAGGATGTTCTGGATTTACCGGCAACCCGCGTCATTTGCGACCGTCTGAAAATGCCCGGTCAGGTGGTGGATTCCGCCGATCCGGTGTATGAAAAATTATCCCGGACCGCCGCACCGGTGGATCAGGGCAAAAAGATCCTGTTTCTGACCCGTAACAAAGGGGCGTTTCTTCGCCCGTGCCCTGGAACAGACTATTATACCTGCTGCAATTACACGATCCTTCACTTCGGGACATTCTGCACCATGGACTGTTCTTATTGCATTCTTCAATCTTATTTTCATCCGCCGGTGCTCCAGTTTTTTGTGAACCATAATGATATGGACGCTTCCCTGGATGAGTTTTTTCAGCAAAAAAAACGCGCCCGTATCGGCACCGGTGAATTCACGGACAGCCTGATCTGGGAAGACATTTACCCGTTTACCTCGCATTTGATCAAAAAATTCGCCGCGCAAAACCACGCCATCCTGGAAGTGAAAAGCAAAACCGTCGCTATCGACCATTTGCTGACCCTGCCCCACAACCAAAAAACCATCATGGCTTGGTCCCTCAATACTTCCGACATCGTCAGAACCGAAGAACGGCGCACGGCGTCCCTGGATGCGCGATTGGCGGCGGCGGCAAAATGCCGGGACCACGGATATCCCCTGGCGTTTCATTTTGACCCCCTGATTATTTATCCGGGAGCGGAAGCTGCGTACCGACTGATCATAGAAAAACTTTTTGCAACTATCCGTCCGGAAAATATCGTCTGGATCAGTTTGGGGACTTTCCGCTTCATGCCGGACCTGAAAGCCATTATCGAACAGCGGTTTGATCGTTCAAAAATTATTTACGGGGAATTTGTCCGGGGATTGGACGGGAAAATGCGCTATTTCAAACCCCTGCGCATCCGGTTTTACCAGCAGATTGTTTCATTTATCCGGGAATTCGCCCCGCATGTGACCCTCTATTTTTGTATGGAAGACGATGAGGTCTGGGAGAAATCATTTGGGTTCGCGCCGCATCAATATGGGGGCCTGCCCATGATGCTTGATCAAAGCGCGGCCAGGCACTGCGGGCTTCTTTAAAATTTATTCAAGCGTCGATCCGAATTTAACGAACCAATTCCACATCCGACTCTGGAACCCAGCAAGTCCTGGCATCCGGCAGTTCCACCCTAAGCCAAGCCCCCCGGTTTTCAAGAAGCACAAATTCGGTTCCTGCATGCAATGGTTCCTTGAAGCTCTTTTCGTATGACGCGCTGTTGCCTTTTCTAGCGATGACTTCCTGGCTGATAATCACCCCGGGCACTGAATTCCGGAGAGTGATATATTCGACGGCTGAAGAACCGGCAAACAGGATGGACAGGGCCGCACTAATGCTGACAATCCATCTGAAAACCGGTCTTTTACTAAAAATACGCAGGGCTGCAAAAATCCATACCAGGCCGGAGGAAATGGTAAACAGGATGAATCGGATTTTTGCGGATAGATCATAATGCCAGAAGAACACGGTTTTTAAAATTTTTGTTTCCTGTTTTTCCTCGATCTGGTCCTTTCGGGTGTTTCGTGCAAATTCCAGATTTTTTTGAAGGTTGAGGTCGTTTCCGATATATTGCGCAGCCCGGCGATAATTTAAAATCGCTCGGCCGATATCTTTGATTCGAAAATAGATGTTTCCGATATTATAATAGAGTCGTCCGTTTTCAATGCCCCCGTCCTTGATGATCCGCTCAAGGCGAAGAATAGATTTTTCGTAAAGAGACGTTGCTTGCTGTGGATCGGATAATGCCAGCTTGTTGGCTTCACTAAAAAAACTGTTGGCTTCGTGGAAAAGCCGGGACAACTCTTCATTGCTGATGGGTTGAGATGATTCTGCCGCTTCAGCACACAAACAAAAATCCGGAAAAAGAAAAAAACGGATTCCCATTAAGCAAAAAATAAAAAAGAATGTCACTATCCTTTTGAGAGGGCTCATTTAAATAATTTTTCCAGTTTTTGGGCAACTTCTAATGTTTTTTCAGAAAGGGCGGAAGCCGCGTATCCTGTTGCGCCGGAATAGCGGCCTGCTTCACACGCCTCGAAAATTGATTTTAGCGATTTAAGCAGTTCTGCGGGCGCCCCTTGTTTACTGAGCATGTTGCAAACATCACTAAATACAATCGCTTGAGCGGACATTCTCAGTCTGGCTCCCAGATAATGTCTCAGGGCGTCAAATATCCTATCGGTTTTTGCTGATTCGGATTCGGCAGTTGCGGCTTTTTTAAGATCCTTACGCAGTCCGGCATACGCTTTTTTGGCAAGCGCGGCCAGGGGGTCCGCCTGCTTCCTTCGGATAATGGTTGTGGTCAAGAGCAGCAGCAGGTAAAGGCCGGGCGGCAACGAAACACTCGCCATCCAGACGGGTGATCGAAGGAGCGAGAAACCGGTTCCCTGGTTTTGAATAACACTCAGATCTTCATAGTTATAGGCAATTCCCTGTGTCCACGTTTCCACCTCACTGCTGTTTTCCACCGGCAGAATCCTTCCTTCCGCATCCAGTGCCGTAATGATCCGCGTCTCTTTCACTGTGACGGGAATGGGCTTTGTCCTGGCGATGTTATATCTCCCGGAGCTTGTATCAAAATAGGGGAGTTCAATGGCGGGGATTTGTGTCACATCCGGACGCAATGCCCGGATGGTCTGGGTAAAAACTTTGGTTTTGCCCCGGGTTTCGCCCGCGGCCTGTTCCTGAGGAATTTTAAAATCTCTGGTCAAATCCGCCTGATTCGTTAACGGCGGCAGGGTAACATGATCCAGATAATCCGGTCCGCTCAATGTAACTGTTAAGGTGATGGGGTCGCCCACATTGACATCGGTCGGCGCCGCATCCGCGGAAATTTGGTATTCACCGACATGGCCGGCAAAATTGGCTGGTTTTCCGATGCCCGGGACCTCATTGATGGTCAGGCGAAGCGCATTTGAGGGAACAACCACTTTTTTAAAGACCCCCTGCCGGGTTCTAAAAAAATTATCGTCAAACCCGCCGGAAAAAAAGTCATCGCCAAAAGGATTGCGGCGCTGGGAACTACGATATCCGGCCAAAATCTCACAGGCCACCGTTGCCGGATCAATCGTCAGATCTCCCGATTTTTTAGGGATTAAAATTTTTGAAAAGCTGATGGTTGAATATACGGTACCCCCAAGAGATTCTTTTCCTTCTTCTGCAATCACCTCGCCGTCTGAAAGTGGAATACGGTAATATTTTTTATCCGGTTTTTGATCGATGTCCGGGTCGATAAAATAAAACCAATCTGTTTTATCCAGCAGCGGAATTATAAAATTAAAGGAGCGGACATCGGCTCGGAGATACCAGGTAAGCGTGAACGTAACCGGTTCCCCCGCATAGCACTGATCCCGGGACAAGAAGAGTTGAAGCTTGATGTCGTCTGTTTTTTCAGGTTCCAGAACGTTGATGCTGATTGGACGCGTGCGGAGTGTCTGGCCGTCCGCCTGAACCGGAATTGCGGGAATGGTCAACGTCCCGGTTTGTTTGGGGGTTAGCTGGTAGGAGAATACATACCCGCGGCTGACGCTTTTCGTCATTTTCCCGTTAATAATAGTAATCGAAGAGCTGTTGTTTTGCGAACCGCCCTGATATTGAACGAAGAATTCGTTCAGGCAGGACAAATCCGGCGGTTCCGGCTGGTCGCTTCCTGAAACCTGAATCAGGAAAGGAAACGGGTCTCCCACATACACGGAATCCGCCTGCACAATCGCATCTGCCTGAAGCGGCTCCGCGAAAGCAGATCCATCAAAGATAAACCATGCCGGAATCAGGAGTATGAGTAAAATGATATATCGCGTGGCTTTCACTGCTACCAATCCTTGTCAACATTCTTGAAATCACCGGGAGAAAAGAGCGTCCGCTGTTTTTGATTTTCTTTTTCTTCATCTAAAATATTGTTAGCATCATCGCTCAGCTGGACAGCCGTCGGCTGCTGGCTTTGATCCGGAGTCTTCTGTTCAGGCGCTTGTGTTTCTTCAGCCGCGGCTGAAGATTCCTGATTCTGTTCTTTTGGGTCTTTTTGTTGCTGGCCATTTTCCTTGTGTTGCGCCGGATTTCCCTGCTGCTGCTGCTGCTGTTGTTGTTGCTGTTGCTGTTGCTGTTGTTCTGGTTGTTGCTGACCGCACTGAGGATTTGTCTGACCATTGTTAAGGGCTTCAAGTGCCTTGTTTAAATCATCCAAGGATTTTTGCTGATTGTCTGCCGCGGTATGGGTATCATTATCCGCTAAACGCGAAATCGCATTTTCCTGTTCACCCACGGAAGCATCCAGATGCTGTTTTGATGGATGATCCGGGGCAGGGGGGGCGCCTTTATTGGATGATGCAGCAGAAGAGGCACCGGCAGGCGGTGCGGCCTGTTTCGCCAGTTCTTCCGAAAAATTTTGAGTTTCGTTTTTTAATTGTTTCTGGGCATCCGCGATGTGCTGATTTTTATCAGTGGAAGCATCCTCCGTCCTTTTTGCCTGTTCACGCTTTATAAGGGACTGGCTTTCGTCGAGAAGATTTTTCTGCTTTTCGATGAGGTTTTTTATTGTCGCCGCTGCTTGCTGCATTTTTTCCTGCTGTTTCCGGGCGTCTTCTTCCTGTTTTTTAATTTCATCCAGCACCGACTTCATCATGAGTCGCACCAGTTCGATGTTTTCTGCCGCTTCTGTAAATTTCGGGTCCAGAGTCAGCGCTTCCTGAAATGACTGAACACTGGATTCGTATGATTCAAGAGCTTTTTTCAAATCACTGTCTTTCTGGCGATCCCCTTCCCGAAAAAAGCACAATCCCAGGTTGAACCTGCTTTTTGCTTCAAGGGCGATGTCCTTTGTTTTGATGGCCGCTTTCTGAAAAGCGTCTCTGGCTGCGGCAAAATCTTCTTTTTTATACAATGCGGCGCCTTTGTTAAAATAAATCACCGGCGACTCTGGATCATCCACGGCTGCTTCATCATAGGTGCGGATTGCTTCATCAAATTTGCCTGATGCAAACAGGGCATTTCCCGTTTTTACCAGCTTTTCTTTTGATGCCGCCCATGCCGTATTCATGAAGCCGATGATGCAGACGGCCAGAAATAAACCAACGATGACTTTAAATAATTTATTCATTATTTTTGAATACTTTTTTACGTTCGTTTACCAAAAGCTCAATGCAAAGGACTATAAATGCCGCCGCCAGAAATATCTGGAACTTTTCTTCAAACCGTTTAATCGTATCGGACTCAAGCTCCTTCTTGTCTGCCGTGGCGATCAGCCGGGAATAGACATTTCCCAGATCAATAGCGCCGGTGGCGACATTTAGATATTTCCCTCCGGGCGTGGCATTGACCATTTTACGCAAAGTATCCGCGTCCAGCCGCGACCAGACTTCTTGACCATTATATTTTAAGAAGGTTTTAATGCCGTCCGCATTGGTGACGGGAATCCGTTTTCCTTCATTTTCATCCCCCAGACCGATGGCGATGAGCCTTACACCTTTTTCGCCGACGTCTTTCGCCGCATCCACCGGAAAACTGTCGTGGTCCTCGCCGTCCGTGATTAAAATAATATCTTTAAATTCTTTTATCTGGTCGTCAAATACATCTGTCATGACTTTCCGAAGGGCATCCCCAATGAGCGTGCCGCCGCGGGCGATACTGTCCGTGGATATGTCATTTAACATCATCCGGAAAAATCCGTAATCCAGGGTCAGGGGACATTTTACCGCGGCGGTGCCGGCAAACGCCACCAGGCCGATCCGATCCCCTTGAAGACTTTCAAGACAGTCTGAAATAGCCAATTTCGCACGCTCCAGGCGGTTGGGAACAAGATCTTCGGCCAGCATGCTTTTAGATACGTCGAGCAGAAATACCACATCCCGTCCTTTGCGTTCAATGGTTTCCGGTTTCGGATTCCAGGCCGGCCTTGCCATGCCGATGATGATAAATCCCAAAGACAAAAGGACTGCGGCGGATTTCCAGAATCGTTTGGCATGACTCAGGGATATGGGGATTTTATCCAGGAGGCCGGCATCAATGAAAAGTCTCAGCGCGAATTTCCGTTTTTGCCAGGCATACACATAGAGGGCCGCCATTAGCGGAATCAGCCATAAAAAATGCAACATATGGACATTTTGAAGTATCATATCGTTAAGGAATTTTTCTGAAAATAGTATTGGATAATAATATTTCAAGTCCGATCAACATGAGGCCGAGCATTGCAAAGGGTAAAAACGATTCCTTGTAATCCACAAACTTGATGGATTCGATTTCGCTCGTTTCCATTTGATCGATTTCCTTATAAATTGCGGACAGGGAATCCGCATCGGTTGCTTCGCGGAAAAAACCGCCTGTTTTTTCCGCAATTTGTTTTAGGGCCATGGTATCGACGCGCTGACTCACGGGAACTTTAAATACCCCGAAGGGCGTCTGGACAGATTGAACCGATTCTCCGCCGCCCACGGCAATGGCATAGACCTTGATGCCCCACTTTGCCGCCAGATCAGCGGCTTGTAAAGGGTCCCGTTTGCCGGCATTGTTTTCACCGTCCGACAGAAGAATAATAATTTTGCTTTTGATCTCATAGATTTTTTTGTTCCCGGGCCTTTGTCGCGTCAGAGTCTCGTCGGCTTTTTCCAGACGCGCGGCCGCCAGCGCCAGAGCATCGCCGATCGCGGTTCCGTCCTCGGAGCGCACCTGCACCAGCTTGATGGTGTCCAGAAACGGCGGCAATGCTCCATGGGCGAGGGTCAGGGGGCAAATGGTATCCGGATACCCGGCAAAGGCGATCATGCCGATAAGATCATTGGACCGACCCTTCAGGTCCTTGCCGTCACCCAGGGCAAAATTTTTAAACACATTTTTGACCACATCCAGCCGGGTCATTTGACGTCCCTCAAATTCCATTTCAGCTCCCATGCTGCCGGAACGGTCAATGACCATTTCAATGGCAATGCCTTTGCTGACATCAACGATTTGTTCTCTGCCGGTCTGGGGCCTGGCCAGAGCAACGACTAAACATACCAGTGCCAGCAATCGGATAACAGCGGGCAACTGGTAAAGCCTGCGGCGGAATGAACTTCCGGCTTTTGCCGCGTTTCCGGTTGATGAAAACCGGATGGCGCCGCGCTTTAATGTGAAGCGTCGGATCAACGGCAAAGCCGGTATGAGTATCAGCAGTAAAAATGCCCAGGGAGATTCAAAATGCATAAGAATGAAACGTTACTCCTTTTCCTGTGTTCCCAGAATAAAATCTTTGCAGGCATCGAACGTTTTCTGGATATCTTCCCTTTGCGGCTGATGTCTGGCAAATTTGACCAGGTCGCAATGGGTCAGAAAATTTTTTAAAAGCAGCTTATGAGCAGTGTCAAATTCATTCCGAACCTTAATGCCGGCCAGAAATTCTTCGGTTGTTAATTCCGAAGCCCGGATATGAAACCGGTTCTCGATATATCGCCGCAGGATGTCGGATATCTTGTGATAAAATTCTTTGATATTTCCTTTTTCCACCAGATTTTCAGATACCAGGGCGTTTAATTCATCAAATGCCTGCTGGTGGGCTGGAATTTTCATGATCAGCAGATCGGTTCCATTTTGTTTTCTTTTCCGGATAACAAGAAAAACAACGACTCCCGAAATTAATAAAAGCAATGCAATTCCGCCGGTCCAAAACCATAAAGCATAGGATTGCGGCAAATCTTCCGGCGGCTTGATATCGTGGATGGCCATTTGTGCAAAGTTTTCCGGAAGCAGGGAAGTAACATGCACCGTAATCTCCTCGGTCTCAATCTCATGCCAGGTGCCTTTCGGATCCTTTTTTTCTCTGAAACGAACCTTCATGGGTGGAATCTTATAGTCACCGGACAGGAAAGGCTCAAGCACGTATGAACGGCTGATCTTTGACCGGTGATCATCGGTCAGCTCCGGTTGAGAGGTGTGATAGTCCACAATCCCGAATTGTTCCAGTTTTTCACCCAGTCCCGGCAGTTCCACATCATAATCCTCATCGAAAATTACCGAGACTGTCAGGTTAAGGCGGTCAGCGATCGTGATCTCTGCTTTCTCTGTGTCTAAATGCACACTGACAGGCCCGCGTTCAAAAGTTTTGTGAATGCCTGCGTCCTTGTCTTTAATCTGGCCCGTCTTATTTTTTTCTTCAGGCGGATTGCATGCGGATAGCCAAACAGCGCTGAGCAGAATTAAAAAAATGCCAAAGGCAAACCGCTCGTGCGTCGCGCCGGGTATTTTGAATGTATCTGGATAAGGTATCATGGGTTATTCAAGCGGGTACTGATGTTCAAGGTCCTGGGACAATGGTTTATTTGATATTTCCGGTCTGTGTGCTTCGGGCTTGCGTTTCAGCCTGCGGAGGAGGCGTATCAAATGCTGACTGATGAATCACCACATCGTACTCATCTTTTAACCGGGTCAGAAGCTGTTGCCGGATATCATTCTCCTTTTGTGAACGGAGGGCTTTGTAGACATCATTTTTTACATCTTCAAAGGCCTGTTCTTTATCTTCCTTCATAAAGGCCTTTTTATTTGCCGCATAATAGGTTTCAAGATCAGACTGGGTGATTTTTATCTGGTCGGAATATTCCTTTTCCAGGGCCATTGAAGCAAGCAGGCTTCTTTCCTGGTCTTTGAGTAGATCCTGGATTTTTGGATCTTCAGTCAGTTTCGTTTCTCGGGCCATTCTATAAAGGATTTCCTCGCCGATATACTGGTTTAAAAACATCATCCGCTTGGCTGGAGTTGTAAATTCCTTGAGCAGCGTCTCTTTTTGTTGATGCCGTTCTTTTTCCGGCAGGTAAGGGGCCATCATGCGCATTTGCCGTTCAATGGTGTCTTCCATGCGTCGATCAAGTTCTGAAGCGTTAATTTTGCGAGTCCCGATTTCAGCAACCAGCGTATCGTTTGGCGAGACTGGCTGCATGGTGACGCGATCCGCAAGTTCATGACGCATGGCTGAAAATTTTCCCATTGATTCAAGGCATTCCTGAATCCGCAGGGCGATTTCGGGAGCAATGGAATCAATGGTATAAATACTCTCTGACCGGTAATATCCATCCAGAGCCTGTTCGTAATCATCGTTGTCCTGATACAGTTTTCCGATCCGGTACCAGATTAACGCTGCTTCTTTGTCGTCTAATCCGGCTCGAACCATGTATTCCTTCCATGCACTGGCCGATGAAATGCTCAGGCCGCTTTTTTCAAGCTTTAAGGCGATTTTTTTTAGTTGTTCGCTATCTGCGGCAACGCCGTCGTAACCGGGGATTTTGGTTCCCTTTGGATTTAATGAAATCCATATATCGGCGCCAACGCCCAAAAGGATCAGTATCAGAAGTCCTGTCAGCAATGTTGTCTGGCGATGGCCGGGGTCCGCCTGTTTCGCGGGCACTTCGAAATTCAATTTTTTCATGGTGTCTTCCGGCATTTATCGATGCCTCCGTCGTTCGCGCATTTTGAAAAATTTGACCAGGTCCACGACATAATCCCGGTTCGTAAAAATTTCGATCTGGTCAACGTCCATGGAGCGGAACATTTTTTTCAAGTTCTCCTGGCGGGCATGCCCTATTTTTTCGTAATTCCCGCGCACCTGTTTGCTCCCTGTATCAATTAAAACCAGTTCTCCGGTTTCCGCGTCTTCCAGTTCGATCAGGCCGATGTTCGGAAGTTTTATTTCCCTGGGGTCGGCAACAGACACGGCCAGGAGATCGTGTTTTTTCCCCAGCGCGCGCAATTCCCTTTCGTAATTTTCTTCCAGGAAATCCGATATCAGGAACACCACGCTCCGCTTGGTAATGACTCGCCCCATAAATTCAATGCCGGTCTTGATGTTCGTCTTTGTCTGCCGTGGTTTAAATTTAAGGAGTTCTCTGATTAGCCGGAGCGCATGCGTAGTGCCCTTGGCCGGGGGGATAAACATTTCCACCTGATCGGTGAAAACAATCAGGCCGACTTTATCATTGTTTTTAATGGCGGAGAAAGCCAGCAGGGCGCACAGTTCCGCAGCCACCTCATTCTTTATTTTTCGCGTGCTGCCGAATGATCCGGATGCGGACAGGTCGACCATGAACATAACGGTGAGTTCCCGCTCTTCCACAAACAGTTTGACGTGCGGTTCACCGGTCCGGGCGGTCACATTCCAGTCAATGGACCGGATATCGTCTCCGATATGATATTCCCGGACCTGGTCAAACTCCATGCCTCGCCCCTTGAACACGCTTTCGTACTCCCCGGCAAGGGATTCGTTGACCGCCCGACTGGTATAGATTTGAATGTAGCGTATTTTTTTTGCGAGTTCTTTGGGAATCATGGGACATCAACCGTTTCAAGAATCTGTTGAATAATATCTTCGGATGTTTTTTCTTCCGCTTCCGCCTCATAGGTGACGATTACCCGGTGACGGAGGACATTGAACGCAACCGTTTTGACATCCTGAGGTGTGACATATCCGCGTCCCTCAATGAGAGCGTTTGCCTTGGACGCCATGGCTAGAAATATGGTTGCGCGCGGAGAAGCGCCGTAGCGGATTAACTGGCCGATATCCAGCTTATAATTTTCCGGGTGACGGGTCGCTTCCACCAGATTGACGATATACTCTTCAATTTTATCATCCATGTAAATTTCATCAGAGAGTTCCCTCAGTCGTCGGATATCCTGCGTCGAAACAACCGGATTGATGTTGATGGCCGGCGCTGACCGCGCCATTTTTTTCAGTATTTCATGTTCCTGGATTTTACTGGGATAGGTGATTTTGAGTTTCAACATAAACCGGTCCACCTGGGCCTCCGGCAGGGGATACGTTCCTTCCTGTTCGATGGGGTTCTGGGTGGCCATCACCAAAAACGGATCATCCAGTTTAAAGCTTTCGTCCCCAATGGTCACCTGCCGTTCCTGCATGGCTTCCAGAAGGGCGCTCTGGACTTTTGCCGGGGCCCGGTTGATTTCATCCGCCAGAACAATATTGGCAAAAATCGGCCCTCGTTTGGTTTTAAATTCTCCGGTTTTGGGATTGTAGATCAGGGTTCCGATCACATCGGCCGGCAGGAGATCCGGGGTAAACTGGATTCTCTGGAAAGAGGCCTGGATCATTCGGGCAAGGGTGGTGACGGATAATGTTTTCGCCAGACCGGGAACGCCTTCAATCAGTATATGATTATTGCAGAGCAGCGCCAACAACAGGCCGTCGATGAGTTTTTCCTGACCGACGATTACTTTATGCATTTCAGATCTGATCTGATTGATAACGATGCTTTCTTTTGCAACCCGCTCGCCAATCTGTTTGACATCAACAGCCATGGTGTTCGCTCCTTACCTGAAATTTGAAAGTTTTATTTTTAATACTGAAGCAGCAATGGGAAAGGACCATGATTTTCATAAAATTTTGAAAATCAGCTTAATCACCGCTCTATTTTTGTCAAGTCTTTGTCCCCAAAAATTATTGAAGATGAAACATCAAAATACTCATACTACTGATCATGGGCCGAATATAAGGCATCAAGGATTAAAAAAAGGTTAAAATTAGATTAAAATTTTCTTATTTTTTCATGGGGATTTGAAAGTTAAAACCGCTTGCATTTTTGAAGTTTGGTGCTATGGTTTTAAAGTCAAAAAATTGTTATGATGAATAGTTATGTTAACTCAGGATTCCGAATGCCAGACATACTCCTAAATCAGGAACCGCTGATTTATAACAGCCGCATTATTCATTCCTATGTTCAACTCCTCAAAAAAAAATATCCGGCCGTCAACATAACAGACCTGCTGACATATGCGGGGATGAATGTTCAGGAAGTAAACGACCAGGGGCACTGGTTCTCTCAGAGTCAGGTTGACCGGTTTTATGATCGCTTGGTGGAACTGACGGGACGGGAAAATATCGCCCGGGAAGCCGGCCGCTATTCCGCATCCCCGGAATCCATTGGGGTCATGCGGCAATATGTTCTTGGATTGACCAGCCCTGGGAAAGTTTATGAATTGCTGGAAAAAACATCGGCCAATTTCACAAGATCCGCCAAATATGAATCCCGGATGCTGTCTTCCAACAAAGTCCAGGTGACCGTCACGCCTTATCCCGGCGTCAGCGAAAAATCCTTCCAGTGCGAGAACCGGAAAGGCTTTTTTGAAGCCATTACCATGATTTTCAACCATAAGCAGCCCCGGATCGAGCATCCGGAATGCATCTTCAAAGGGGACCCCTGCTGCCGGTATCTCATATCCTGGGAAAAAACATACACAACCTATTTAAAATTGATCAGAAATTATGCCCTGGGCGTTTTTGTTCTGCTGGGTCTTGTCTTAATGCCATTACTGCCGGCCAGGGCATTGTTTTCCGTTTTTTTATTTTTTGCAATTCTGGTTCTCCTGATTTCCTATGCGGCCGTTCAGGCTGAAAAAAAAGAACTGAACGAGAGCTTGGAGAATCTGAAGGATGCATCAGACCAGCTCGTTGATCAGATTGAAATTAACTATAACAATCGCCTTGTGACCCAGGAAATCGGTCAGATCATCAACCGATACAACAATCTCAGCGATGTTTTAAGAGAAGTGGTCCTGGTGCTCGAAAAACGTTTAGATTTTGACCGCGGCATGATCATGCTGGCCAACAGGGAAAAAACCCTCATGCGTTTTCAGGCGGGGTTCGGCTATTCTCCGGAACAGCATCAATTTTTGCAAAAGCTTTATTTTCATTTGGACAATCCGGATTCAAAAGGTTTTTTTGTTGTATCCTTCAGAGATAAAAAACCTTTGTTAATCAACAATATTCGCGAGTTCGAAAATAATCTTTCAAGCCGGAGCGTTGGTTTTGTTCAGAAAATGGGGGCGCAGTCTTTTATCTGCTGTCCGATCATCTGCGATAATGAAAGCATTGGCATACTGGCGGTTGACAACATCCGGACCCGTCGGCTGCTCGTTCAAAGCGATATGAGCCTTTTGATGGGGATTTCCCATTTTGTCGGTATCAGTATCCGGCATACCGAACACCTTGAGGCACAGAAAAAACAGTTGAAATCCGTGCTCAAAGTCCTGGTCTCCAGTATCGATGCCCGGGACCCCGTGACCAAGGGCCATTCGGAGTGGGTTGCGGAGTTTTCCGAAGGCATCTGCGATGCCATGGGAATTCACAATGAAGAGCGGGAAGTGATTCGGGTGGCGGCCCTGCTGCATGATTATGGAAAAATCGCTATCCCCGATTCCATGCTGAAAAAACCCGACAAACTCACCGAGCACGAGTATGAATATGTCAAATTTCATGTGGACAAGACAAAAGAAATACTCGATCAGATTAATTTTGAGGGGCCGCTGAAAGCGGTGCCTGCTATTGCGGCGGCCCATCATGAAAAATTTGATGGAAGCGGTTACCCCGGCGGGCTCCGTGGCAAGGAAATCCCCCTCGGCGCGCGCATCATAGCGGTGGCGGATTATTTTGAAGCGCTGACCGCCAACCGGTATTACAGTGACCCCATGCCGCCGGAACTGGTCATCAATATTTTAGAGGAACAAGTCGGGATTTTTTTTGATGGAGAAATCGTAGAAGCGTTTATCCGCTACTATCGGAATGAATTTTTAAATCGCGAAACCCTGAAGATGTCACTGGCCTAGTTTTTTTGAGGGGCTTCCGCCCGCGGCAGGAGATTACCGGGGTGTAGGTAAATCGCCGGGGGTCCAGAAAGAATTCCTTGAAAACCTCGTAAAACTCGTCAAATCCACCTTTAAATTCATGAAAATCATAGCCGGACTGCCGGGCCGCCACCTCGGCTTTGGTAATCCAGTTAAAAGTATGGATGCGGTTGAGTTGTCCGAAAAACAGATGATGGGCCTGCATATCCACATCAATTTCTTCAAAATTCAGATCATATAAATAGGAATACAATTTCCGGCCCGCATAAGGGTCAAAATTTTTTCGGGTTTCCAGGACCTTCATCAACCCCGTAAGGCTTTTCATCAATGCTTCCGGCGCTTCAAAATGGCTCAGGCAGTTATGGTCGAGATCAATCAGGCAGATGATTCCGCCGGGCTTTAATATATTATAGAGATTTTTAACGATTTCAAAGCTGTCTTGCCGATGATATTCCAGCAGAAACCGGACCCAGATAAAATCGAAGACTCCGATATCATCCAAGGGCCTGCATACGTCGCGGCAGAAAAAACGAACTGAGTGACTGAGAAAATGGGTCTCGGCATCTTTTATGCGGACTTCTGAACTGTCGATGCCCACAGCTTCGCCTTTCGGACCCACGATTTTTTTCAGATAAAATGTTGTTTTTCCGGCGCCGCATCCGATATCCGCGACCCGCATGCCGGGCTGGATGCCCGCCCAGTTGGCCTGTTTTTCAAGGGTTGCGCGATCTGTTTTCAGCTTCAGACGAAGAATCTCCTGGTCGCTTTCCATGATGTATTTGTATGCAAACATATCAGTCATTGGGTGTCCATCCTGTTGTGTTTCAAATCAGGTAATTAAAATTTTTAAAATAATCATCGGTGTGCTGCATGCTGAGCGACCAGAGATTATAGGATTTTTCATATTTCAACCCATGTTCGTCGGCATAGGCTGCCGGAAACAGCAGAACGGGGAATTTTTTCTCTGTGAATTTTTCTGAAAGGACGGAAATCGCAGACATCAGAATATCCGGAGGAAAATTTTCCGGATCCATGACAAACACACTGATGCAGTTGGTCAGGTCCGACATGTTCACCGCGAAATCTGAAATATTGAGCATGAACATGGCCTTGGTCTCTTGATCACAGGTCAGCGAATAAAGACGCCGTTCCCGCTTCAGCTGATTTTTGGCGTATTCCGAAGCCAGGTCGTGCCGATCCGATAATTCCCCATCCGGTAACAGATCCAGGGCTTCCAGCATCAATCCGCCGGACTGGTGTTCATAAGAATTCGCAAGGGTGTCAAAATCCCCCCGCTCAGACTTGATAAGCTGCCAGCTTTCGGGCAAAGGCGGATATGCTCTGCCGGACTTGTAATGAAAATAGGCCATCCGGTCGATGGAGCAGGCCTTGGGATTGTCAATATTTTTGGCGACGCCGCCGAAAAAATGGTTGGGAAAATGATTTTCCGGCCGGAAATAGCATATCAGATAATCCATATGGCTTGAAAACAGACGATGGGAATCATAGGCGTATGCCCCGATCTGATTAAGAATTTCAATGCCGACTTTCAAGTGGTCCCGGGATATGATGGCCGCCAGGTGCTGAATCAGCCAGGTGTTCTGGTAGAACCGGAGCATGGACATGTGTCCGAGGATTTCTCCTTTTTTTTGCCAGGTAAAATGGCGGGCGATGCTGGAATCCCGTATATAGAGCTTCTCATAGGTGGCGGTGATTTTCTTTTTATATTCGTGCATGAAAGCGTATTTTTTGGGATAGATAAACCCGCTTTTAAAAAAGAAATTCCACAGGTCATCCATATCAATATCGTTGCAGATATAGAAATTCTGATTTTTGGTCTGATGCAAAAGGGACAAGAGCCGGATATGGTCCGCCGGTTTCATGTCCAGAAAGGCGATGCCGCATTGGATGGTCCGTTTGCCGTTATCCGTCTCAAAAGATTTCCGGTATACGACCTGGGCTTTGCAGGGATAATGAAAACTGTTCGCAAAACTAAGGGTCATTGACGGAATCATCATCCCGGGTAAAAGCACGGAAGTGGCTTCATCATCTTCAACACTGAGTCCTGATCCGGACAAATCCATCACTTTCAGATTGACCAGCTTGCCCGTAAATGGATGGAGAAATTGAATATCCGGCGAAGGCGTCAACTGAATTCGCTGGCTCCGGTAAACCCTGGGATTAAACCGTTGAATGGTATCATGCAGAGGGGTCAGGATGAGGCTCTTCTTTTTTGAAGCGCCGACTACTTTGAGTATGGCGCACTCTCCGGAATAAAGAAGTTCCTGGTCGTTTCGGACAACCAGGTTGACCCGGTCTTTTAAATTAAGGCATTGAAACGGAGTGGCCGGCGTATAGTCGATATCGATCTGAAGGGACAGGGGACTGAAACCGACCAGTTTTCCGGGAAAAAGGATGCTGTTTTGAATGACTTGCACATCCAAGTGGTCACAGGTATATCGCTTGGCCTTTCGGGCGGTGGTTTGGGATGATTTCTCCGGAAGGACAAAACAGACACCTCGGGCGGTAATGCTTTTAATGGCCGCCTCCACGGTGATGATGGTCTGGGCGTCATCAAAAACAAAATTCAGGAATTGATAACCGGTGTTTAACTGCTGGATGTTGGGCGGATTTTTCCAGAGGCAGACCAGGTATTTATTGAAACACGGCTGGGGTGCGCCCTCAAAAGCGATGATCTGCTTGTCCCGGACATGCTGAAAATGAATCGAAACGGTTTCTTCTCTGAAGTTGAGATGATTCAGTTTATTGACGAGGACCCGGCGCTTGACCGTGGTATTGGTTTGAAGGGGAGCCGGCGCTTTAAGCGTCTCAAGGTCGGTATCAATAATCCGTAAAGCGGTCTCGGATTTATTCAACCGGGCCTCTGGTGCATCGTTATCTATGATCTTTTGAATATAATCCATACGCTCTCGGTCGATAAACGCCTATGCCGTGAGAGAAAAATCCATTTACTGATAACTTTTTTTTTAATTCAAGTCAAGAAAAAAATCAATTTATTCCAACACTTTCTACCATCATTAAACGCGATTCCGCTTCAGGTAAGCTTTTATAAAATTTGACCGATTCCGCTGCGGCGGTATTTTATGTTGAATCAATTTTTTATCATGCACACTGCCAAACTGCTTGACTTATTTTCAGCACATAGCATACAATAGCTACCATGCCTGTGATCCTTTTTATTCAATATCATCAATTATTCAAAGTTGTTATTTCTTCCTTTATTTTTGACCATCGCCACAAAAAGCCAAAAAGTTTACACGATCTTCGAAGCGATAAAATTCAGTTTTCCCCGATTTTGTTTTCCCGTTTCCGGAGCATCTCCATCATGGAAGCATTGCCCGGCCGGCTTGCAATGTCCCATCCTTTTACAATTCAGGATATGTGAATGCAGATTATAACAACTCATCGAAGCGCTGATTTTGACGGATTTGCATCTGTCATCGCGGGAACCATCCTTTATCCCGGCGCCGTCCCCGTCCTGCCGAAAACATTGAACCCCAATGTCCGGGCTTTTTTATCCATTCACAAAGATCTTTTTGAGCCCGGATCCATGGATGAAATTGATCCGGCGGAGGTCAACCGGCTGGTTGTCGTGGATACCTGTAAATGGGCCCGGCTTGAAAAAATGAGCGGTCTGAAAAAAAAAGAAGCCCTGGAAATATTTATTTGGGACCATCATGAAAATTCCTGTGATATGACCCCGGCATGGATATGTCAGGAAAAAATCGGCGCTAATATCACCCTGATGATTCGTGAAATCAAAAAGCAAAAGATCACGCTAACGCCCATGCAGGCCACGCTTTTTCTCACCGGCCTGTATGAAGATACCGGCAATTTGTCTTTTTCCTCCACCACGGCTGAAGATGCCTATGCCTCCGGATATCTGCTGGAAAACAAAGCGGATTTGAACATTCTGGCCACGTTTCTGCAGCCGGCATATGGTGAAAAACAGAAAAATATTCTGTTTGAAATGCTGAAAACCGCTCCCCGGACGAAAATCCATGCGTATACGGTGAGCATCAACACCATGCATATCAACGGACATGTGAGCAATCTGTCTCTGGTGGTGAATATGTACCGGGATATTTTAAATGTCGATGCGGCTTTTGGCATTTTCGTCAATGAAGAAAATGAAAAATGCATTGTGATCGGCCGCAGCAGCGTGGAGGACATCAACGTCGGATCCATCATGCGCAGCATGGGCGGGGGAGGGCATACCGGCGCGGGTTCGGTCATGTTAAACGCCGTCAATCCGGCGGCGTTGAAAGAATGGCTGCTGGAACTGCTCAAAGGCAATCAGCAGGCATCGGTGCTGGTCAGTGACCTGATGTCGTATCCTGTGTTCACCGTCAGTCCGGATATGGCCATGAGCGAAGTGGCTGAAGTGCTGAAGGATAAAGGGTGCACGGGGCTTCCGGTGGTGGATGATGAAAAGCTGGTGGGGGTGATCTCCCGCCGTGATTTCAAGAAAATTAAAAAACCGTCTCAGTTTCACGCTCCGGTCAAGGCATTTATGAATACGAGAAACATCACCATCGCACCGGATAAAAGCCCTATGGAAGCCGCGCGTCTGATGGTCAAGCATGATGTGGGCCGGCTGCCCGTGGTCAAGGAGGGGAAAATTATCGGAATTATTTCAAGGTCGGACGCTATGCTGTATTTTTACGACCTGCTGCCGGATTAGATTTTTTCGTGTGGTCTAATGTTTAAAAAATTCAGACATTCTGACTGATTTCACGCTTGGCGGACAACTTCCGCCACCAGTTTTTCGATGCCGCTGGCCACTTCCTTAATGCCGGGGCCGATCATATAGGCCGGCGTGGTGATGAGTTTATTCCGGGGGTCAATATGGATCTGATCCACCTTGCACGCCACATGAATTCCGCCCATGCGCTCGATGGTTTCAATGGTTCCGAAATCATTGCCGATGGTCACTTCCGGGGTTTTATCTTCAAGAATTTTCGCCAAAACCGCAGGAGAGATGCATAAAGCGCCCACGGGCTTGCCGGCCGCCACCATGCCCCTGACAATTCGGGCGACCTCCGGATGGACGTCCGCATCTTTTCCCTTCAGGGCATAATTGCTTAAATTTTTCGCCGCTCCAAACCCGCCGGGAATAATCAGCGCGTCAAGGTCTGCCGGGCGAACGGTTTTGATGTCTTTGATTTTTCCCCTGGCCACGCGAGCTGATTCCACCAGAACATTTCGTTTTTCATCGCTGGGTTCGCCGGTTAAATGGTTCACCACATGATACTGCATCATGTCGGGCGCCATACAGACGGCTTCCGCACCGTTTCGATCCAGGGCCAGCAGGGTAATCACGGCTTCATGAATTTCAACCCCGTCGTAAACACCGCAACCTGAGAGCAATACACCGATTTTTTTCATTTGAGTTTTCCTCATACAGACCGGTAAAAAAATTGATTACTGGATTTTTAGAATAGCCTGATCCGGAAAAACTTTTTCCATAATTTTGCCGTCTTCATCCAGGATAAAAATTAAAAATCCATTTCCGAAGGCATCCTTTTGCAGATCTCCGAACATCACGGCATGGACTTCATATTTTTTCCCTCTTTCAGTCGGCAGATGCAGAAGGCATCCCTGGGCGGCTTCCTTGGTGTGAAACGCCGGGATATAGGATACATCGGAGTCTTTGTCATGCAGTCCGAAAAACTCTTCATTTATCCCCGGATTTTGAACCACAACAAAAACCCAGCTCGTGTCATTCAGTGCCTGCTTCATGATATCACCACCTCGTCCATTTTTCCATAATTTATGAAACCAACTGAATTTATCAAAAAAAAACTACATTGACCACTGTTTTTTTCAATTATGTTTTCAATTAACGCATGATAAGCAGCAAAAGACTATTATGGATTGTATATTCCGGGTGGGCACGCATTGACAGATTGTCGGCAATGGGCTAATTTATAAAAAAAAAGCCACAACCATCGGATAAAAAAAAGGAACACCATGTCTTTTTCCAGAACAGACAAACCCTTGCGCCGCATCGGCCTGCTGGCGGATTCCCACGGCCGCCTGGCAGCGATCGTTAACGGCGCGGCATGTCTGAAACTGTACCGGGCGGACGCGGTC
>PCSG01000397.1:35546-36775 GCA_002772195.1 Desulfobacterales bacterium CG23_combo_of_CG06-09_8_20_14_all_51_8
GATGTCCATTTAATTGGGAAGGATATTCTGTGGCACCATACTGTAATTTGGTGGAGCATTTTAACTGCAGCAGATATTGAATTACCAAAAACTGTTTTTGTCCACGGATTTATAAAAACTGCCGGTGGAGAGAAAATGAGCAAATCATTAGGCAATGTAATTGATCCAATAAAATTAGCTGATAGATACGGGGCAGACAATTTGAGATATTACTTAACTAGGGAAATACCTTTTGGTGAAGATGGCCATTTTTCCGAGGAATTGCTTTGTAAACATATTAATAATGAATTGGCAAATGATTTGGGTAATTTATTGCAAAGAACACTAACAATGATTGAAAGATATTGTAATGGTAAAATCCCTGCGAAATATATTGACTTAGGATTTGCACAGAAGAATGAAATAGAGATTGAAAAAATAAATAAACACATGGAAAAATATGAATTGCATCTGGCTTTGCAGCAGATAATGAGTATTGTTAATGCTGCTAATGCTTATGTGAATGAAAAAGAGCCATGGAAATTAAAAGGCAAGGAATTGGAAGATGTTTTATATGTGCTTGCTGACTCTTTGAGGATTATTTCGATACTTCTTGCATCATTTATGCCGGAAACCTCTGAAAGGATAAACAAACAATTAGGCATTAAGGAAGGAGATTTAACTGGATGCAAATTCAGCCTTTTAAAAGCAGGAACCTTGATAGGGAAAACAGAAATATTATTCCAAAAGGTTGAATATAAAGCAGAAGAAACCAAAAAAGAAATTAATTTTTCAATAAGCGAAGAGGCAAAGAAAATTGGGATAAAAAGCCGGTATGCAATTCTTACAAATTTAGAGATAAAAAGCAAAAATAATCAATTGGAAAAATTTAAAGAAGAATTTGAAAAGAAAGCAAAGGAAAAAAACTTTGAAAATAATGAAATTGTTGAAGCCTACAAGGTGCAGAGAACAGCAGAATTCAAAAATGAATTAACGCCAGCGGAGCGCCTGCTTGGAATGATAAAAAAAGCAGGGAAATTGCCGACAATAAATAGCTTTGTTGATGCTTATAATGTTGTGAGTGTGGATTCTGGCCTGACAATCGGGGCGCATGATTTGGATAAATTAAAAGGCGATTTAGAATTTGTCATTTTGAAAGAGGATAAGGAATTCATTCCAATGGGGGCAAAGGAAAAGGCAGTTGCCAAAAAAGGGGAATATGCAATTATTGATTCTTTGGGAAATGTTTT
>PCSG01000113.1 GCA_002772195.1 Desulfobacterales bacterium CG23_combo_of_CG06-09_8_20_14_all_51_8
TATATCTGATCCGGAAGTATTTGTCCAGAAGTTTTTTTAATTTATTTATTTTTAAGTTAATTTAAAAGAAAACAAAATCACCCTGGTTCCGGCGCGGTTTATATTGACATTTTGATCATAGTTCAATAGCTTGAGCTATGTTCAAAAAAAGCAAGACGTGTCAACCGGAATTTTCATTTATCATAGTCATCGAAAAAAATAAGGAGGCCCCATGTACGATTTTCTGCTGACCGAGCAAGAACAGGAATTAAAGAAAGAAGCCCGGACATTCGCCCGGGAAGAGATCGCCAGCGACTTTTTAAGAAAAATGGACCGGGATGAAATCACCTATCCCCGGGAATTTGTCGAAAAACTGGCCGCAAAAAATCTGCGGGGCATTCGCTTTCCCAAAAAATACGGCGGCCGGGAAATGAGCTGGGTGGCGGAAGTGGCGGCCACAGAAGAGATCGGATGCCTGGGCATGGCCCTGGGCTGCGCCTTTGTTATGCCATCCATCGTGGGCGAAGCCATCAACCTTTTCGGAACCGAAGAGCAAAAAGAAAAATATCTGAAACCCTATATCGAAGGAAAACTCGTGGCTGCCGAGGCCCTCACCGAACCCCGGGGCGGGTCCGACTTTTTCGGGGCCATGACCCGGGCCGAACTGGACGGGGACCATTTTATCGTCAACGGAATGAAACGGTTTGTGGTGGGGGCCGAAGGCGCGGATTTCTTTCTGGTTTACTGCCGCACCAATTTTGATGAAACCGCCCACAAATACAACCGCCTGAGCCTTCTGATCGTGGACAAAGGGCCGGGAGTGGAAACCGAATACATGTATGGCCTGATGGGCTGCCGGGGCGGCGGCACCGGCCGGCTCGTGTTCCGGGACGTGCGGGTGCCCAAAGAAAATCTCATTGGGGACCTCCACGGCGGTGCCCTGTGTTTTCACCAGATGATGATTCCTGAACGCCTGACTTCCGCCAGCGGATGCCTGGGCACCTGGGGGGCCCTGGATCTGGCCGTGCGTTATTCCAGCAAGCGCCGGGCTTTCGGCAAGGAAATCCGAAAATACCAGGCCGTCAGTTTCAAGGTGGCGGATTCCATCACCCAGCTCGATGCGGCCCGCGCCATCACTTATCTTGCAGCCCGGGCTGTTGACAGCAAATATCCCAATATGCGTCGTATCGTCAGCGAAGCCAAGCGATTTGCCACTGAAGCCGCATGGGATGTGGTGAACAACGCCATGCAGATCATGGGCGGCATCGGGTATACGGATGTCTATCCCATTGAGCGGGCCCTGCGGGATACCCGCCTGGGCATGATCTGGACCGGCACCACCCAGATCATGAATCTGATGATTCAGCATGAATACTATAATGAAATCCTTTCCTCAGGCTATGACCGCCGGATCATGGAAAATGACGCCGCTAATCCGGATATTACCGAACGCTGCCTTACGGATGAGGACATGCTGGCGGTATTTGAGGGAAAAATCAAAAACGAATAAAACGCTTTTTGACCCATATCCCATCAGGAGGAAATTTTGCCAGAGATCAGACTTGCGGATTTGAAACAAATGGAACGCAACACCCGGCGCCATATCATTCTGGACGCGGCCCTCACCCTGTTTGCGGAAAAGGATTTCAAAAGCGTTACGGTCCGGGAAATCGCCCGCCAGGCAGGCGTGAGCATCGGCACCATCTATAATTATTATCCAAACCTCACGGAACTTTTTTTAGATGTTTTTTTAACCAGCGCCGAGGAGATTACGCGCCTTCTGAACCTGACGGACCCGAAGAGCCCTCCGGACCTGGAAAAAGTATGTGAAGTTTATATCACCTATTTAAATGACAACATGACATTTTACCAGATGATGAGCCATTTTATGCTGGGCGGAGACCTTTCCGCCGATGCCACCCGAAAGCTCGATGACATCATGAAAGCGCTCATGGACCGCATCGAGGCGGCCCTTGCCGCCGCAGGCATCCGGGAAAATCTTCGGCTCACGGCCCATGCCCTGTTTTCCGCCTTAAACGGCATCATGATCAGCTATGCGCGGTATCCCGGAAAATCCGACGACGACATCCGGCGCCATACTCTGCGGCTTGCCAAAATCATCGCCCGGGTCTTTAAAACCGCCAGTCCATCGCTTGTTTAAGGGTAAAACACAAGGTGGTTCCATGATTCAACTCTCGTCCCAGCAGGTTGACGTTATCAAAAACTGGTTTTTCGCCTATGTGGAAGACTTCAAGCATGGACCGGAAACAGCGGTTGAAAATATGGTCCTCAAGGAAAATCACACCTGCCGGGTCTGCGCGGAAATTCTGGCCATCGGCCAGTCTCTTTCCCTGTCCCCGGACGCGCTGCGCCTGGCCGAACTCACGGCCCTGCTTCATGATCTGGGGCGATTCGAACAATACCGGCGATACGGAACGTTTGTGGACGCCCGGTCCGTCAACCACGCCGGACTGAGTGTCGAGGTTGCAAAATCCCACAAAATTTTGGAACCCCTGAATGAAGACCTGCAAAACCTCATCCTTCGCGTAATTGCCTGCCATAACCGGGCAAGCCTGCCGGAAGACGGGTCCGGGGCCTTCCTGTTTTTCGCAAGGCTTCTGCGGGACGCGGACAAGCTGGATATTTTCAAAGTCGTCACCGACTATTACACCCGGACCGGAAATCACCGCAACACGGCCATTGAGCTGGATTTGCCGGACACGGACGGATTTTCAGATGAGGTGTTCGCAAGCCTCATGGATCACCGGATCGTGGACATCCGGCATCTTAAAAATTTTAATGACTTCAAGCTGTTTCAGGTGGGCTGGATATTTGACATCAATTTTACCGCTGCATTTTCCGCAGTCCGGTCCCGGCAATACCTGAAAAAAATTGAAGCGGCCCTGCCCGCTTCCAAACGGCTGAAAGCCATGTTTGAAATGACCCGAAACTTTGTAACCGCCCGCATTGCCAAAGGCGATCCGCCGGAAACGATTTCGGACCTTGACGGGATTTTCACGCCATGATATCGGCGAATTCTTCAGCAAGAATCGGTGAATGAACACGTCCGGGGTCCCATGAACCCGGATTAAAAATTTCGGAGAAAAAATGCTTTCCATTTTTGCCATGTATGCCGCGGCAGGGGCCGTGGCCGGGATTCTCGCAGGCCTTCTGGGCGTCGGCGGCGGGATCATTATCGTCCCCATGCTGGTTTTATGCCTGACCCGCCAGGGGATTCCGGACGCTCTGATCATGCATCTTTCCCTGGGCACGTCCATGGCCAGCATCATGTTCACATCCGTGTCCAGCTTCTGGTCCCATCACCGCCATGGCGCGGTGAAGTGGGTTGTGGTGCGACGCATTGTTTTCGGAATTCTCACCGGCACGTTTCTGGGCACCTGGGTGGCGGCGGCCCTGTCCACCCCGATCCTCAAAGGATTTTTTGTTGTTTTTCTCTTCTATGTGGGATTTCAGATGTTCACCGGAAAAAGGCCCCGGCCCGGCCGGCAACTGCCCGGACGGACCGGCATGTTTGCCGCGGGCGGCACCATCGGCGTGATTTCGAGTCTCGTGGGCATCGGCGGCGGCTCCCTGTCCGTGCCTTTTATGGTCTGGTGCAACGTCCCGCTTCATCAGGCCATCGGCACGTCCGCGGCCATTGGATTTCCCATTGCGGTGGCCGGAACAGCGGGCTATATCGTAAACGGCCTGTCCGCCCCAAATCTTCCGGCCTGGAGCCTCGGCTACATCTATCTCCCGGCCCTCATCGGCCTTATCATCACCAGCGTGCTCACCGCGCCTTTAGGAGTGCGCCTGGCCCACCGCCTGCCGATGGAGAGGCTCAAACGGATTTTCGCCCTCCTGCTGCTGGGGATGGGAACCCGGATGCTCATAGGGATTTTGTGAAAACCAGCATCACGCCGCCCGTCCACCTGTTGACACCATCCGGGCATCCCTGTATTGAACAAAAAACCGCAAGCCATCAAACGGTTTTCCGATTGTTTTTTCCAAGTTGACAATCCCATTGATTCATGGCCATTTATAGGTTCAAAAATAGACTATCGACATTGACTTATCAATCAAAGGGGAGCAGCCATATGAAAATCCTGACTCTAAAATTCCTTTTACCCCTGGCTGTGATCTTATTTTTTGCCGGGGCGATTTCTCAGGCAATTGAAAATCCAGAGTTTGAGGAATATGAACGCACCTATCCGAAATATGTGAAATCTAATAAACCGCTATCTGTTTTAAATCAAAAAGATGTTCAAGCAATAAGAAAAGCAGAAAATGATCTGCCATTTAAAATTTTACCATTTCCTTTAACCATGCCATATGGCAACTTTGAAATTCAAAAACTCGATATTTTTCGTAAGTCAAATGATATAAAAAATCCTGTGATATTCTTTATCCATGCGGGTGCTGAAGATAAAACAACTGTGGATGTGGCTGTCCCGGAATGGTTAAACTTGGGCTATCTCGTAGTTTCCATCAATCACCGTGCCGTGCCGAAAAGCACTTTTCCGGAAATGGTGGAAGACTGTAATCTGGCCCTCAAATGGGTAATGAATCATATTCAGAATTATGGCGGGGACCCGACGCGCATCGCCGTTACCGGCCATTCCTGCGGAGCGCACCTGGCGGCCCTCCTGGTAACGGACACCCAATCTCACAAAAAATACGGCATTGATATCAGCAATATCAAATGCTGGTTTCCCATGAGCGGTTTTTATGACATGGGTTTACCGGAAAACCTTCTCTCGCCAACTATCAAAAGCTACATCCAAGCGATTTGTGTCCCCTCCAAAGAGGCGGCTTCGCCGGTCGCCTTGGTC
>PCSG01000410.1 GCA_002772195.1 Desulfobacterales bacterium CG23_combo_of_CG06-09_8_20_14_all_51_8
GGTTTGACATAAAACTTTTGGAACTCTGGAAATACCGCGAATTGATAATGCTGTTTGTAAAACGGGATTTTGTCATCTTTTACAAGCAGACAATTCTGGGACCCTTCTGGTTCCTGCTTCAGCCGCTTTTTACAACCCTGGTTTTTACAGTCATTTTTGGCAAAATTGCTCACATTCCAACCGATGGCCTGCCCCAGACGCTGTTTTATATGTGCGGGATCGTTATTTGGGGCTATTTTGCCAATTGCCTGAACAAGACATCCGACACATTTATGACCAATGCGAACATTTTCGGCAAGGTCTATTTCCCGCGGCTGGTGATACCGATTTCGGTTGTCATCCAGAATTTGATCACATTTGGCATCCAATTTTTATTTTTTCTGGGATTTTTAGCCTATTTTTATATTTCCGGAGCTGATGTTAAAATCAATTTGTGGTTTTTTTTCATGCCCATTTTGTTGCTCCAGATGGCAGCCCTTGGATTAGGGTTCGGGATACTGGTTTCATCTCTAACAATCAAATACCGTGACCTGAAATTTTTAATCGGATTCGGCGTTCAGCTATGGATGTATGCCACGCCTATTGTTTATCCGATGTCCCAGATACCGAAGAAATGGCATTGGTTCTATGCGTTGAATCCGATGTCCGCGATTGTTGAAACAGCCCGCTACGCCTTGCTGGGCGGGGGAGAGATCCGACCATTGCATCTGATGTTGAGCATGGGAATGACGGTTATCGTTTTGCTCACCGGCATCGTCATGTTCAGCCGGGTTGAAAAGACTTTCGTGGATACGGTTTAAAAAAAAGATTTAAGATTTAAGTGGTTAAGATTTAAGTGGTTAAGTTTTAAGGGAATGTGGCTGATGCCTTATAAATCATTTGAAGATCTTGCGGTTTGGAAAAGGGCTTGTGCCTTTGCAGTTCAAACTTATGAAATAATGAAGGATTGCCGTGATTATGGGCTGAAGGACCAAATGATCAGAGCGGCGGTTTCCATTGCGTCAAATATCGCTGAAGGGGCCGAGAGAGACTCAAAAGCTGAATACATCCGTTTTCTGCATATCGCCAAAGGTTCCGCCGCCGAACTCCGAACCCAGGTCTATATTGCCAGAAAAGTTAACATTCTGTCAGAAACCGAAGCTGGCAACATGGCCAACGAACTAAAAGAAATTTCTTCCATGCTCCACGGCCTAATCAAAGCCTTAAAACTTAAATCTTAAATCTTAAAACTTAAAACCATGCCCGTCATCAAAGTCGAAAATTTGTCTAAAGAATACCGCCTCGGCACAATCAGCCATGGCACCTTAACCCATGACCTGCAAAGCTGGTGGGCACGACTTCGTGGCAAAGAAGACCCAAACTCGATAATTTCATCCACCCCATCCTTAAAACTTAACCCTTCAAACTTAAAACTTAGTGACAACCCCCATTTTTTAGCCCTCAACGATATTTCGTTTGAAGCGAAGCGGGGAGAAATACTGGGTATTATCGGTCGCAACGGCTCTGGGAAGTCAACCCTGCTGAAAATTCTCTCTGAGGTAACGGCCCCGACAAAGGGAACGGTAAAAATTAAAGGACGGGTTGGAAGCCTGTTGGAGGTGGGGATCGGTTTCCATCCAGAGCAGACCGGACGGGAGAATGTTTATATAAACGGCGCCATTCTTGGGATGACCCGGAATGAGGTTGACCGGAAGTTCGATGAAATTGTTGATTTTTCGGGGGTCGAAAAATTTATTGATACGCCGGTGAAACGCTATTCATCAGGCATGTATGTGAGACTGGCATTTGCGGTCGCGGCGCATCTTGAGCCAGATGTACTGATCGTTGATGAAGTCCTGGCTGTTGGGGATTTGGCATTTCAGAAAAAGTGTCTGGGGAAGATGGGGCAAATTGGCAGGGAAGGGCGAACAGTGCTTTTTGTAAGTCATAATATGACGCCGATTTTAGAGTTATGTTCTCGTGCTATTTGGATTAATGCCGGAAGGATTGTTCAGCAGGGCGATGTTTCAACTGTAGTGTCTCAGTATGCGCGTGATAACAGCGTATCTCTTGGCGAGACATTATTTGACCCACCAGCGGTATCAAATGGGGCATATTTAGAGCGAGCTTATGTGACGGACGATGAAAAGAAGATCAGGCCGGATATCCCGTATGAAAAACCGTTTAGAGTTGTATTTGAATATCGGGTTGAGTTTCCAATTGACGGCCTTAGTGTAGGTTTCAGATTGCATAATGAGAGAGATATTGCCGTCCTGCACACAGCAACAGCAGACTGTTCCGATCCTATTGGGGTTGGCTGTTCACCTGGGGGGCATGAGGCGGGGGTTCAGATTCCGGGTGCCTGGTTAGCTCCAGGTCGATATTATGTCGAAATAGGTATCTGGTCCCCGGGCATTGGGCACCATCAGTACATAAAGGAAGGGTTTGCTTTTGATATTATAAAAGCAACAGTTGGTAGTATTGGAGAAGAAGTGCTCCGTCCTATTTTGGAATGGAATTTAAGATAAGATTAATAAAAGGTTTTTATTAAATGGCTAAAGTTCTCCTGGTTCATCCTTGGAATTTTCACGAAGAAGGCATTAATTATACTCCAAAGCAACTGCAACAAATATGGCGAAATGCACCTCTGGGCTTAGTGCTGCTTGCAACTGAGTTGCAAAATGCGGGTCATGATGTGAAAATCTGTGACTTGGAGCGTAATTTAATTGTAAACGGCGGGGATATTGATCAAGCTTTAATGCAATTAAAGAATCTGATTGAGAATGAAACGCCAGATTTTATAGGGATAACAATATTATCTATAAGATATATCGAAGCTCAACGCATAATAAACTTATGCAATGAAATTCGTCAAAATGCTACCAAGTCTTTTAAAATTGTTGCTGGTAATATCCATTCTTCCTCTGAACCTGAACTTACATTCAATGAAAACCCGGCCCTTGATGCAATTTTTATCGGAGAAGCCGATGACCCCTTTAAAAAATTTATTGAAGGCGTTTCTTTAGAAAAAATTCAGGGTGTTGCATATCGACAAGGGGATAGAATTATACAAAACTCTGAGTGGTTAGTATCTGATCTTGACGCACTTCCATTTCCTAATTGGAATTTCATTGACACTCAATTTTATGCTGCCCCCAATTTTTCAGCGCATGGCCGCAAGGATAAGCCCGCACGTTCTTTAGATATTATTACTTCGCGAGGGTGCGTTTATCACTGTAGTTTTTGTGTATATAATAAAGCAAGGTATCGCTGCAACAGCCCAGAGTATGTTATTGGCAATATAGAATTTATGTTGAGTAGTTTCGATATTGATAGCATCTATTTTCTTGATAGTTCATTAGGGAATAACCGTAGGCAGTTAGTAAGTATCTGTGAAATTCTTATTGAAAAAGGACTTAACAGCAAATTTAAATGGAGCGCTAATATGCGTTCCAACCAGGTTGATGAAGATATCCTCAAACTAATGTGGAAGGCAGGTTGCCGAAAACTGCTTTATGGCTTTGAGTCTGGAAGTCAACGTATTTTAGATTTAATGAAAAAAAAATGTACTGTTGAACAAAATTCGACTGCTGCCAAATTACACAAAAAGTTAGGTTTTCCCTATCATGCTAGCATGATAATGGGTTTTCCTGGAGAAACTGTTAAAGATTTAAAATTGACACTCAACTGGCTAAAAAAAAATCGTCCTCCGGTAGTAGGTATTAATACTTATGTCCCTTTACCTGGGAGTGAAGATTATCTTAAATTGAAATCAGAAGGTAAAATTAAAGTGCAAGATCCAAATATTTGGCGTTTATTGGGCGAGGTTAACAATAAGGAAGGCCAAATTTTTTCAGACGTTCCAACAGAGATATTTTGGAAATATTATGAAAAAATGCAAGCACTTTCGATGGAATTCAGAGATAAAGAAAATAAGTATTTTAAAGAATAGAAGTTTTATTGGAATTAATTTTGAAATTAAAGAAGGTTGAAAAAGATATGCAAGATTTGATTGATGGGAAAAGTAAGCAAAATAAGAATCGACTTAATTTAAGAGAATTTAACAAAAATGAGTCATTTGAGATATTGCGTAATAAGTGGCATGAAGTCCCTGCTGGCAATGATCGCGTTACAACAAAACACCTATTGGACTTGCCTGATAAAGCACTTTTGGATTTGTATCTAAAAAATAGAATTGATGCGACAACCGGTGAATTTTTTAGTGTGCGGGGATGGTACCATGTCCTTTATAAGGATATTTTTCGTGGAAAACGTGTGATGGATGTCGGTAGTGGATTCGGCATTGACGGGATCACTTTTGCCCAGCATGGCGCAAGGATGACCTTTGTTGATATTGTGGAGTCAAATTTGGAAATCTTGAAAAGACTTTGCGGGTTGCTTGATATAGAAAATGTAGATTTTTGTTATATGGAGAGTATTGATTCTTTATCTCCTCTGTCAAAGGATTATGATGTTATATGGTGTCAGGGATCTCTAATTAATGCACCCTTTGATATAATACGTGAAGAGGCTCAGGAACTCTTGGAACATTTACCGGTCGGTGGTCGGTGGATTGAACTGGCCTATCCAAAGGCGCGATGGGAACGAGAAGGAAAAATGCCTTTTGAACAATGGGGCGAGAGAACCGATGGGGGAGCGCCCTGGATGGAATGGTATGATTTAGACAAAGTAAAGGCCATGCTCTCACCGGCCCAGTTTGACGTGGTGCTGTATTCCAATTTTTTTAATGATGATTTCAACTGGTTTGATCTGTTAAGGAGGTCTTAGTCGGCATGGGATTTTTTTTTAAAA
>PCSG01000161.1:0-10051 GCA_002772195.1 Desulfobacterales bacterium CG23_combo_of_CG06-09_8_20_14_all_51_8
TCCGAAATTTAAATACCATCGGCTGCCTTTGAGAAATAAGCCCCAGGTCACTTGGAGTTGAGCCTTTCCATGGGGATCTCAATGAAAAATTGTATTCCCTCGCCCGGACGGGAAATGCACTGGATGCTTCCGCCCAGGGTCTGCGTGACAATATTGTAGACAATATACATTCCGAGCCCGGCGCCGCCGGAGGACCGCCGGGTGGTGAAGAATGGATCAAAAATTTTCGCCGCTGTTTCCGAGTCCATGCCGCGGCCGTTGTCCTGATAAATGATGGTTAGATGATCATTTTCAATGCGGACCCGGATTTCCATCTTGCCGGCGATTTTCTCGTCAAAGGCATGGGTCAGGGAATTGACGATCAGATTGGTGAGAATCTGGGAAAATACTCCCGGATAGCTGGTGATTTCAATATCCTCCGGACACACGGTGGTGATGACGTGCCGGGTGCGCTTGAACTTTGGCTGAAGGCTCATCAGCACTTCGTCAATATAGTTTCTTAAATTGAACCGCCGCAGGTTTTCGCTGGCCTGGTCCACGGCGATTTCCTTGAAACTGCCTACCAGGGTCACGGCCCGTTTGAGGTTGGCCTGGATGGTGGCGCAGGCTTCTCGTGAGTCTTTGAGTATCTCTTCAAACTCCCGGGGGGACAGACTTCCGGACTGATAAAGTTTGTCTAATGCCTCCAGTTTCTCTTCAAGAAAAGAGCCGGCGGTGATCCCGATGCCGATGGGGGTGTTGATTTCATGCGTAACGCCGGCCACAAGCCCCCCGAGGACCGCCATTTTTTCCGACTGAATCAGATGGTCATGGGCCTGCTTCAGCGTTTCCATTGATTTTTCGAGCTCTTCAGTGCGCTTGCCCACCCGCTGTTCCAGTTCCCGGTTGAGGTTGATCAGTTCGGCTTCCGCGCGTTTTCTTTCGGTGATATCCGTCACCATGGCAAAGGATCCGATGATCCGGTCGGACTTGTCAAACAGGGGAGCTGCTTTGACCAGACACTCCACCCGGGTTCCTTCGGGCCGGGTGAAGGTGATGTCATAGGCCCCCTTTTTTCCCTGATGGCGGAGCGCAAGCTGGTCTTTGACCATTTCAGCGCTCCGGGCATCAAGAAAATCATAATAGCTCATGCCGATGACGGTATCCCGCTTTCGGCCGAAAATCCGGCACATTTCCGGATTAATGTCCGTGATGACGGCGTCTGTGGTAATGGAAAGAAATCCTTCGTTGGCGGTTTTCAGGATGTGGTTGAGGCGCTGTTCCGTATCTTTAAGCGCCGCATAGAGCATGGCGTTGTCGATGGAAATGGCCGCCTGAGCGGCGATGATCTTCAAAATTTCCTGATGTCTGGGCGTGAACACCCCTTCCGCGAGATTGTTTTCAAGGTACATGACGGCAGTCAGCTGATGGGGGTGGCCGACGGGGATACAGATGACGGATTTGGGGGATTTTCGGACAATATACGGATCCTTTGAAAACAGCTTTTCCTTGGACGCATCCGACAGCAGCACGATTTCACCGGTGCGGCCCACAAACCGGATGAGGGATACCGGAACAGAATCCGATGGCGATCCCAGGGGGCGGGTCACTTCAATCCCGTCTTTTTCAAGCCGGCCGGCCGCTTCCACCATAAACCGGTCATCGCTTTTCAGCAGCAGCACCCCTTTTTCAGCCCCGGCGGTTTCAATGCTCAGTCGCACCAGCTGATGGACCAGGCGTTCCAAAACAATTTCTTCGGAAATCGCCTGGGCGGCCCGGATAACCGATGCCATATCCATTGAAGACATATCCGCGTCGGATCGGTCCGCGCTTTTAGCGTCCGATGGGGATGGCGCTTCGTCCGCGCCGGGAGACCGCAGGTCTGACGGAAGCGGCTCCCGGACGTCCGGCAATAGATGAAGATAGCGGTTTTCAAGCTGACGCAGTTTGGAAGCCGCCCCCCAGCGGGCGAAGCACTGGTAAGCCCGACTTATGAAAACCGCCGCAATTTCATTGTTTTTCAGTTTGTGCCAGATTTTTCCGGCCATTTCATTGGCAATGGCCTCATCCTGTAAAAATCCGTTGCGCCCGGCGTCTGCAATGGATGCGTTGAACAGGATCATGGCCCTGTCAAATGAATGGTCAAGGGCCGCCAAGCCGGCTTCGATCAGCAGTCGTTTGTGTTCGAAATTTTCCGGCGCGTGAAGGGCCCAGCGGGTGATTTTTTTATGGAACGACCGGATTTTTCGGACGCTGGATCTTCGGGACCGGCCGGATTCTTCGGGGCAGGCGGCCAGAAGGGCCAGACAGTAGTAAAAATAATATTCCGCTAAAAAAATCTGGCCCATGACGGCGTCCCTGTATTTTTTGCCGATGCGGGCGCAGGCGAGGCATGAATCCATGTCATCGGCCAGATAGTACAGGATCATTTTGCCGATATTATGGATTCCCAGGCGGTTGAGGTCGTTGACCTGCCGCCAGTGGCCGACAAATTCATCTTCATTGCAGATGGGGCCGCTGATTTTTATGGGACCTGCGGCGTCGGTCCGGAGGATTTCCACCAGCTGATACCAGAGCTGAAATTCCTGGAAGCTGCTTTCCTGATGGATGTTTTTAAGCGGTCCGTAGTACTGATTAAATTTTTCCGAGACCCTGTCCAGCGGTTCTCCGAGGAAGAAAAAGGTGTACATGTAAATCGTCAGGCCATAGGCGGCGAATGAATGATCGCCGGAAGTCAACCCGCTGTTATAGGTTTCCATGAAATAGGTCAGGTCTTCCCGGAGCGGCCGGGTCCAGTGGTGAATGCCGCCGCCGATCAGAAAATGGACCTTGGCCTTCAGGTCTCTGCCATTGAATCGGTCCATGATTTTAATGGCCAGATCCCCGAACTCATGGCCTTTTTCATATTTGTTGAATAGTGAGCATAAAATGGCGCCGTAGGCGACATAGGCAAATGCCGAATACATGGAGTTGCCATGGTTGACCGTTAAGGCCATGAGCTTTAGAATGACGACCACCAGCGCGTCGGGGCTTTCCACATAGCAGGGTTCGGTCATCCGCATCAGGATTTTCGCCAGGGCCAGTTGTCGGGGATCCGTCATTTCCGGGAGATGGACCAAGGCCTCCGGGGTTTTGTTCCTGAGCAGCCATCGGGCATGGACCAGCCCCCGAATGATGTCGATTTTTGAAGCTTTTTCCGGAAATTTCATTCCGAGGGACTTCAGCGCTTCAATCCCCAGCGCGATGGCGGTTGTCAGCTGATTCGCGGCGGTAAACATGATGATTCGGGTTTCATAGGCCCGGATTTTGTCAAGCGGGGTCCGCGCATGGGTGACAATGGCATTGAAATACCGGCCGGTCGTTTCGCGGTCGCCGGTCAGGTATCCTATTTCACATTGTTCATTATGGATGGCGAGGGTCAGATCATAGTCCTCTTCCCAGCATCGCTCCGTCAGAAGGCTTATGGCCTTGTAAAGATATCGGCGGGCGGACGAATAGGCGCTGGAATGCTTTGCTTTCAGGGCTGCCGTTAAATTATGTCCGGCCAGGGAGATCCGTTCCCGAGGATCGTCTATGCGGTCCATGGCCTGATTCAGGTGATAGACGATTTCAAAGATGTTTTCAGCAACCTGGGCCTGGTTTTTTCCGGTTACAAGGGCCTGGCCCACGGCCAGATGACGCAGAATCCGCATCTCTTTGTCCATGAGGGTATAGGCTGCGTCCCGCACCCGGTCATGGGCGAACCGGATTTCCTTGCCGACGGAAACAAGGAGCCCCTCGGTAATGCCTTCGACCAGAACCCCGGTCACCACGGCCTGGGATTTTTGCGTCACCCGAATGATCAGGTCCGGATCGAATTGAACGCCGATGCAGGCGGCGGTCTGAAGAATTTCCAGGGCATCGCCCGGCAGTTTCCGCAGATGCAGGGCCATGAAATCCGCCAAATTTTCCGTGATATCGGACTGGGCGATGGCCGGCAGATCAAATTGCCAGGCGCCGTCAAAAATAATCAGGCCTTTTTCATTGAGGGTTTTGATGAATTGGAAAATAAAGAAGGGATTGCCCCCGGTTTTTTTTCTAATCAGGTCTGAAAGATCCAAAGTTTTATCCGGGGGCAGGGAAAAGATGTCTGCCACCATCTGATTGACGGGGTCCGGCGAAAGGGGTTGCAGCGGGATGATGTCCCACCGGATCGGCAGGGAATTGAAGGCTT
The DNA here is from genome assembly GCA_002772195.1 of Desulfobacterales bacterium CG23_combo_of_CG06-09_8_20_14_all_51_8. Taxonomy (GTDB): domain Bacteria; phylum Desulfobacterota; class Desulfobacteria; order Desulfobacterales; family Desulfosalsimonadaceae; genus SURF-3. Next base: position 4,193 of record PCSG01000161.1, read on the forward strand.
TTGTAAAAAAATCCAGAGTCCGGGAGTTTTGCGCGTCTGATTCGCGGTAAGCGCCGATCAGCAGACAATAACCTGTTTCGGGGGTTTGCAGCATGTTTTCCATCAGCACGAGGCTGGCGGTATCCGCCCACTGGAGGTTGTCCATGAAAATCACCAGCGGATGGTCGGCGCTGGCAAACAGGGTGATAAATTGTTTGAAGATGCGGAGAAATCGTTTTTCCGTCGCAAGGATCGACAATTCAGTTACGGATGTCGCTGCTCCGGTAATGGACGCCAGTTCGGGAACCACCCCGGCCATCAGGCGGCAGGCGTCATCGCCCAGTTCTTTGGTGAGAATGTCCCGCCACTCACCAATGCGGCTTTCTTCCATGGTGAGAATCTGACGGATCAGATCGCGAAACGCCTGCACGATGGGCGCATAGGGGATGTCTTGTTTCAGGCGGTCATATCCGCTGGCAACGAAAAATCCGTTTTTATGACGCACTGGCCCTTGAATTTCCTCCACCAGCCGGGATTTTCCGATGCCGAACCCCCCGGTCACCAGCAGGGCTTCCAGGCTCCCTGCGGCCGTGCGTTCAAAAGCGTTTAAAAGTTTTTCGATTTCCGGGCCCCTGCCGAAAATTTTTTGGGGGAGGGTCAGTTTATTGGCAATATCGGCCTGTCCGATTTCAAAATCGATGATTTTTGCTTTCAGCTGTTCCCGGCATTTTTGAAGATCCGCCAGCAGTCCGTGGGCGCTCTGGTAGCGGTTGGCGGGGTTTTTGGCCATGAGCTTGAGGACGATTTCCGAAATAACCGTAGGGATTTCCGGGTTGAGGCAATCCGGTGATTCCAGGATCTTGGCCATATGGGCATGAATCAGCTGCATGGCGTCAGTGGTGCGAAAGGGCAGGGAACCGGTGAGCATTTCATAAAAGGACACGCCCAGGGCGTAGAAATCCGTCCGGAAATCAATGTCATGGTTCATGCGTCCGGTCTGCTCCGGCGCGATATAGCTGAGATTGCCCGGTAAGATGTCCTTGATTTTTTTATTTTTAGCGTCTGGGCTGTATCTCCGGGCGCTTGAAAAATCAACCAGCATGACCTGGCCGGTTTTTGCGTTCCACACGATGTTCTCCGGTTGGATCTGCTGGAAAATGATGCCGGCGGTATGAATTTTTTCGACGAGACGGGTCAGGGGAATGGCCAGGGAGAGAAACTCCCCGATGGGATCATCCGTTTCTGTGGCATGGTCTGAATCGCCGGCCGATGGCTTTTCTGAATGTCTGTTTCCGAGGATATCGGCCAGCAGGCGCCCTTCAAAATATTTGAGAATCAAGGCCGGACCGATGCGCGTGGTCTGAATCTTCAGGGGGTGGGGCACTCCGTCGATGCCGGATAATTCACTAAGCAATGCAAATTCATTTTCAATCCGCGAGATATCGTCGGCGGATATGTTTTTTTTCTTTAAAAATCGGACGATGACCTGCTGGTTGAAGTCCGGTTGATACCCCAGAAAATACAAAGACCGGCTGTTTTTATACAGCAGTCTGCCGATGCGGCAGCCGGGGACTGAGATTTTTGATTCGGTGGTCATGGGGTTAGGGGGTCCTTTATGGGGGTGCATTTCAGGCCGGCGCCATGAATTTTAAAAAAATGTATCGGTATTTTGATGCATTTTTATGTTAATAGTTGAAATTTTAATAAATTTAATTCTAAAATTCAATTGGTTTTTATTTTTGATGGTTATATCTGCTGAATGTCTGGGTGGAATTTTTCAGAAATTTCATGGGTTGCAGGGTGTGTAGACGAGTGACGGTTTAATGCGTATATCTAATTGTAATTTATGCCAAAAAATTGCCTTTGTGGGTATAATTATGGTTGCCGGGCTTTTTTCATACGCCAACACGTTTGATGCGCCCTTTGTGTTTGATGATTACAACATTATCGTCAAGAATAACCCCCACCTCCAGATTAAGGAGTTGAGTATTGCCAGTTTGAAAGGGGCGCTGGCCAGATCCTATGGAAAGGATCGCCCTCTGGCCACGATCACTCTGGCGGTGAATTATTATTTCTGCCAAAAAGAAACCTTCGGATATCATTTGGTGAACGTGGGGGTTCACCTGCTGACCGGCGTGGTGTTGTTTTTTTTCCTTTTGGTCACTTTTAAAACACCGGCCCTGACCTCGGATACCGCCTTTGACAAAATCCAGGCAGACAGCGCGGCCGCCTGGATTTCTTTTCTGGCGGTCCTGATCTGGCTGGTTCATCCTCTTCAGACCAATGCGGTCACCTATATTGTTCAGCGAATGACCAGCCTGGCGGCCTTGTTTTACGTTTTTTCGCTGCTGGCCTACGCTCATGCCAGAATGTCCGTCCGGGCCGGCCGAACAGCCCTTGCCGCTGCTCTGTTTGCCGGGAGTCTTGTCTCCGGGCTCTGCGCGGTGTTGAGCAAGGAAAACGCCGCCACCCTGCCGGTTTTCATCCTTTTATATGAATGGTTTTTTTTGCAAAATCTGCGGCCCATCCGAATAAAGTACCTGATTGCCGGAGGCCTGCTGGGGGCGGTATTTTTTTTCGGAGCGGCATATATTTTTCTGGGAGCCCACCCCATAGAACGCATTCTGGCGGAATACCATCAGTGGAATTTCACTCTGCCCGAGCGCGTCATGACGGAATTTCGCGTGATCGCCTTGTATATCAGCTTGATTTTCTTCCCCTTCCCGGGGCGTCTGATGATGGATTATGATTACCCCATATCCCGATTCGTCGCGGATCCGCAAACCATGATTATTTCGCTTGCCATGCTTATTCTGCTGCTTGGGGCGGCTGTTTATGGGGCAAAAAAGCGCCGTCTTTTATCCTTCTGCATTCTCTGGTTTCTGGGGAATCTGGCGATCGAATCGTCGATTATCGGAATTGAAATCATCTATGAACACCGGCTGTATCTGCCTTCCATGATGATCTGCCTGGGGGTGGTTTACAGTGTCTGGCATCGGGTTCAGCAGAAAAAACTGGCGGTCCTGGCGTTGTTTTTGATCGCCCTGATTTTGGGATTCTGGACGTATCAGCGCAATCAGGCTTGGTCCAGCGATATTGTTTTCTGGAAGGATTGTGCTGTAAAATCGCCACAATATGCCCGGCCGATGCAGAATCTGGCCTATTCGCTGTATCAGAAAGGGGAAAACGCTCAGGCTGTTTTATGGTATCGGAAATCCCTTGACTATGATAGGCGTCCGATAACCAGCTCCGTAACCTGGTATAATATAGGGCTTGCCAACAGCAAGATGGGCTATCACCGGGAAGCCGCCGCCGCCTATCAGCAGGCGCTTGCGTTGAATTATCGTGCGCCCAAAGTCTTTTATCAGCTGGCCAGTGAATCCTTCAAGACGGGCGAGCTGGAAGCCGCGGCGAACAATTATCGTCAGGCCCTTGAACAAGATTCAACGTATCTGCCGGCAAAGAAGGAACTTGAAAAACTAAAACGGTTTTGGGGGGACTGCCGCGTCAGGGAAGTTTGTCTGAAAAAATTATGCGATGATTATCCGGAAAACCCGGATTTGCGGTTTCGGCTGGGGAATTATTATGAACAAAAGGGCGATATCCGTCAGGCGGCCGTTCTTTACCAGGAAGCGCTGTGGCTGTTGCCGGAATCCGACCGGGAAATTTACCTGATGGCCCTCGGTCGACTGGCCGGCTGCCGTCTGATGGAAGGCGATGTGGACCAGGCCCTTTCATTGAATTCCCAAGGCGCCCGGCTGGCCCCACAGCAGGATGAATTTCCATATGAACTGGCGGGGATTTATTTTTTCAGGGGCGATACGGATTCCGGGTATGCGTGGCTTGAAAAATCCATCGATAATGGATTCAAATCCTTGCAGCGACTGGAAACCGATTCCCGGTTTGATGGAGTGCGGCATCAAGAGCGCTTTGAGGAACTTAAGATTCGGGTGAGGGATTTCTCCCGGCAATAGAAAAATTGACGGAACCGGCTTTATGAAAATCATCGTCAACGCAACCCCGCTTTTAAATCTTGCCACCGGCATCGGAAGATATCTGAATTCCCTGTATCGGGCGATTTCGCTTCAATATCCTGAAATTGAAATCAAATACTTCGACGGCGCCGGCGTGTCCGAAAAAATGCCGTCCCCTCCAAAAGCGAAAAGCTTTTGGGCAAAAGCCGTTCAGATTGCCTGGAAAATGCCTGCGGCGGTGCCCTATGTTGCAAGGAGGGTGGTTCATGAAAACCAGGCCAGGAAATTTCTGGAATTATCCAAAGAATTTGATATTTATCATGAAGCAGGGTATTTTCCGTTTAAAACGGCGAAAAATGTGAAAACCATATTTACCATTCATGATATTTCATTAAAAACATTGCCGATGTTTCATCCGAAGGATCGCCGCCTTTTTTTTAATCAATATTTTGAAAAATCATTGCGTTTCGCGGATGCGATTATTACGCCTTCTGAGTTCACTAAAAACGAAATAAAGAAAACCTATCCGGAAGTAAACGCGCCGATTTATCCTGTTTATCTCGGGTATGACCGCGGCCTGTTTTTCCCTCGCGGAGAACCGGCCGTGGATTCCTGTAAAACCCGATTCCGGCTTCCGGAAACCTATATTTTGTTTGTCGGTACGTCGGACCCGCGGAAAAATATAAAAACCATTATTCAAGCCCTGGCGTTTCTTCCGGAATCCGTCAAACTGGTGTGCGCCGGATGGTCGGGGTGGGACCGTCCGGGGCGGGCCGGACAAAACTCAGCGGCCATGAAAAATCGTGTTATAGTGACGGGATATGTGACGGATTTTGAGCTGGCGTGTCTTTATTCCGGCGCCAGGGCCTTTGTGTATCCAAGCATCTATGAGGGGTTCGGACTGCCCGTTCTGGAAGCCATGGCCTGCGGGTGTCCGGTGGTGTGCTCGGACAGGGCAAGCCTTCCGGAAGTTGCCGGCAGTGCGGCCCTGTATTGCGATCCGGATGATCCGGCGCAACTGGCCCGGGCGATTCAAAAAATGATGGATTCCGAATCGCTTTGCACAGAAATGCGATTCAAAAGCCTGGCCCAGGCGAAAAATTTTTCCTGGGACCAGGCCGCTCAAAAGACACTTGCGGTTTTTGAAGATGTTTTCCACTGTCAAAAGCAGCGAAACTTATAATGGCGGCCAAAAAAAATATCACTGATAACTCATACCCCTGCAACAAATCCGTGGTTATGGGGTGTACGCATCCTTACTGGTCATCTCTTCAGGTGGGCAGTCAGCATCTGGCTCGTCAGTTCGCCCGGAATGGCTGGCAAGTCTATTATTTTTCAGCGCCAGTTTCATTATTGCATTTACCTCAGCTTTTACGCTTTGAAGTTTTAAAGCGGCTGAAGAAGTCGTTTGAGTATTCCAGCATTCATGAAAATGGAATGATTCATTCCCATGTTCCTTTTTCCTTAATCGCGCCGGATGGTCGTCATTTTCTTCGAAGTCCTATAGTTACACACAACTGGCATAAACTGATGATTCCGGGGCTTAAAAGGTTTTTAAAAAAGACCCAACATGGAAAATTTTCTCTTTTATATATCGATAACCTTTCATATCAATTCTTTTTAGAGCAACTCGTTTGTGAAAAAAGTGTTTTTCGCGTAATGGATATGCATGAACGATTTTCCGGCTGGAATGGCGAAGCATTGAAATTAGCCAAAAGCATAGCGAATAAAGCCGACTTGACGGTATATTCCGCAGAAGGGTTAAGCAATTATGTGGACCGTCTCGGCGTCAACAAGGCTATGTTTCTCCCTAACGGGGTGGACTTCGATTTTTTTCAGTTGCAGGAATTTTCCGGCCAGAAGCATCCGTTGCTCCTTCATATTCCGGATCCTATAATTTTGTATA
>PCSG01000161.1:10079-16976 GCA_002772195.1 Desulfobacterales bacterium CG23_combo_of_CG06-09_8_20_14_all_51_8
ATCAGATCGGCGGCGGCCCGACTTCCCTGCGTTTCGTTTGTTTTTACAGGCGTTTTGGAGAATCCGGCTCATTTGCGAAACATGCCGGCCAATATATTTTATACAGGGCCTGTTTCCCACAAAGAATTGCCGTGGCTTATGAAATCAGCCAAATCAGGCATTATTCCCTTTGACGTGGAAAACAAGATGGATTCCATCAAAGGCATTCGCCCCCTCAAACTTCTGGAGTATTTTGCCGCCGGAATTCCGGTGGTTTGCGCGAGATGGCCGGAGCTTGAAAAAATGAATAGTCCTGCGTGGCTATATGCCGATGAAACTGAGTTTGTAGAACTTGTTAAGAAATTAACTTGTAGCGATCCATACAATGCACTTAAAGAATTAAATTTTGCCGCCGAAAATGATTGGGCAAAAATTTTTAAAAAATTATTACAAACTACTCAAGAATTATAAACGGGCGAGGTGAAACATGAAACAGTCGTTTTTCAAAAATAAACGAATTCTGGTTACCGGCGCATGCGGCACGGTGGGATCAAGGGTCGTCAAGCATCTTTTGGAGGCTTATGAAGTCGGGGAGCTCATTGGTCTCGATAACAATGAATCCGCGCTTTTTTTCCTTGAGCAAAAGTTTTCCAGATATTCAAACGCGCATTTTTTTCTGGCGGATGTCCGTGATCCTGAAAAGCTGGAGACCAAATTTAAAGGCGTGGATATTGTTTTTCATACGGCCGCCTTCAAGCATGTCATTCTTTGTGAACGGTCTCCATTTGAAGCCGTTCAGACAAATATCATGGGTGTCCGGAATGTTATAAAAGCAGCCCGTAAATGCAACGTTAAAAAAGTTATTTTTACCAGTTCTGATAAAGCGGTCAATCCCACCAATGTCATGGGCACCTCCAAACTTATGGGTGAGCGATTGATGACTGCCGCCAACAGCAATATGAATGAAGAAGGCCCCGTTTTTGCTTCCACTCGTTTTGGGAATGTCTTAGGTTCCCGAGGATCTGTAATACCCATATTCAAAGAGCAGATTCGGCAGGGGGGACCCATCACCCTGACTGACCCTGAAATGACAAGATTTATTATGAGTGTTAATGAAGCCACCCGTTTGGTTGTGGATTCCGTCATGCTTGCTCGGGGAGGAGAGGTTTTTGTCACCAAGATGCCGGTGATCCGAATCCAGGATCTGGCACAGGTGATGATTGATGAACTGGCCCCGCAGTATGGGTACCGGCCAGCGGATATTAAAATTGAAATAATCGGATCCAAGGCCGGCGAGAAACTTTATGAAGAACTCATGAGCCATGAGGAAACCCGGCGTACGTTGGAGCTCGACCTTTACTTTGTCGTCTTGCCGGCCTTCAAATGCATCTATTATGACATCAACTATCATTATCCGGACATTATCTCCGATACGGTTAACAATCCATATCACTCAGCCAATGAGAAGCCTCTGACAGTTGTTGAGTTAAGAGATTTTCTTGTTAAAAATCAACTGATGGAAGAAGCTTCGGAAAATAATGAGCATCCCAGGGAACGTTACTGGCCGAACGGGGAATAAAAGGAGGATGGAGCGAATGAATATATTGATTTTAGGTGGCGACGGCTATCTTGGCTGGCCCACAGCCATGTATTTTTCCCGGCGTGGACATGAAGTAACCGTGGTAGACAATTATTTTCGACATAATGCCTGCACGGAACTGGATGTTGGGATGCTCTATCCTGTGCCCACCCTCCAGGAACGGGCCAGGATCTGGCATGAAAAAACCGGCTTTGAAATCAAAGTGGTTGTCGGAAACCTCACCGACCCTGAAGTCATGCGAGGCCTTTTTAACGGCAGAGTTAAATATGCATGGCCGCTGAATGCGAACTTTTCAGGACCGCCTGAAACAGTTATACATTATGCAGAACAGCCTTCCGCGCCCTACTCCATGTTTGATTACAAATATGCCAATACAACTTTGTCCAATAACTTATTGGTCACGAATAATCTGATGTTTGCGGTAAGAGATTTATCGCGAAAGACACACATCATAAAGCTGGGCACCATGGGGGAATACGGCACTCCCAATATCGATATTGAAGAAGGCTGGCTTGAGGTCGAACATAAGGGCCGCAAGGACAAGTTCCTTTTTCCCCGTCAGGCCGGCTCCGTTTATCATACAAGCAAAATCATGGATACGGACTTATTATGGTTTGGGGTGCGTATGTGGGATTTGAGAGTCACAGACTTGATGCAGGGACCGGTGTACGGCATGGAGACCGAAGAATCCATTCTTGATCCCCGCCTGAGAACCATCTTTAATTATGATGAAATTTTTGGCACCGTGGTCAACCGCTTCATCACTCAGGCCATTGTGGGCTATCCCCTGACCGTTTATGGCAAAGGCGGGCAGACCCGGGGTTATTTAAATATTAAAGATACGCTGCAATGTGTTGACAAATCCGTGCAGACCCAGGCCAACCCAGGAGAACTTCGGATTTTCAACCAGATCATGGAGACCTTCAGCGTGCTTGAACTGGCCGAACTGACCCGGAAAGTCGGTCGGAAGCTGGGATATGACGTCCAGGTGAAAAGCATTGAAAATCCTCGAAAGGAGGCTGAAGATCATTATTACAACCCCGTGTATCATGGACTCATCGATATCGGTGTGGAGCCGCATTTTCTGACTGAAGATGTAATGGAGGGCATGTTCCGGGTGGTGGAGAAATATAAGGAGAATATCCGCAAGGATGTGATTTTTCGGGGAATACGCTGGTGATTTGAGTGGAAAAGGACAAAATAGAAGTATCTGTTATTATTCCTTTATTCAACTCGGGTGAATGGATCAGAGAATGTATTGACTCTGTGATCCCCCAGATGAACGATGTCAACCTGGAGATAATGGTCATCGATGACGGCAGCTCGGATAACAGCGTTGAGATTGTTCAATCGTATTGTGATCGCTATCAAAATATAAAATTATATAGTCAGACCCATGGCCGGCAGGGGAAAGCCAGAAATACGGGAATACGCAAAGCCAGGGGAGAATACATTGTTTTTCTGGATGCGGATGATGTGCTGCACACTGGTACCTTAAAATTGTTTCTGTCCCAGGCTGTTTCAGACCAATGCGATTTCGTGGTGGGAATTGTGCAATCCTTTAATGAAAAGACAACATGGATTAATGAAGGCTATCAGTCATATACCTCTAAAATATCAAACACGGATATAGACCATTTCCCTGAGTTTCTTTTAGACCCCAGCGCATGTAACAAGATGTACAGCGCGTCTTTTTTAAAAACCAAAGATATCACGTTCCCGGAAAATACATATTGCGAGGACGTTGGCTTTATTTATACGGCATACCTTCTTGCGGATAACATTACGATTCTTCCGGAAATTCTGCACCATTACCGGGGCAGGGAGAAAAATGATGCGCCATCCGGTACCCAGACCTTTACGGAAGAAAGGATCAGCCAGTGCGCGGATGTCTATACCACTCTCTTAGATCGATATCAGGCAACCGTCAAACAGGGGATCAATGATTTATTCCAGGCCAGGGCTGTTATTCGAATCCAGCGGTTTTTTAACCGGATGAAGAGGGTTTATCCGGATTCAAGTTCCTATGTATATGCAGTTCTCAAGGAGTTTTTTTTAAGAATTTCCCCGGAAATTATCTCACAAAATGCATGTCAGTTTGCCATCCCTTTTTTTATGATTCGGCAGGGGCGTTATTCCCATGCGGTAGCGCTGCTGAAAGCCCCTGGTAATAAAACAGCGCTTTGCGATTTTTTTCGCATTTTATCTTCAGAAAATCCCGAATTGTCTCTTGTTTTTTTTAAAGATTTTATCATTTACTCTTCGCCGCAGTCCCCGGAAACGCAAGTCCGGCCCCCCAAGAAGAAACTAATGAATTCGGTTGTTGGGATCGCAGAAAAATATTTTTCAGCAAATGCGCTGCCTAAATCCCGAAAGCAGTGGCAATCGAAAATAAATACGATTCGAAATTATGTATGGGGGGCGGTATTGGTGATCTGGTCTTCATGGGCCAGGCGATATCTGTCTCCTAAAATCTGGATGATCGGTGAGCGCAACGGGACCAGCGCCGAAGAGAACGGATATGTTTTTTTCAAGTATTGTCAGACCCGGCCCAATGCCAGAGACGTGTATTATGTAATGGAAAAGGCGTTTATAAATTCTCAAAAATTATTTAACGGAAAAAATATTTTAATCAAAGGTTCATCGAAGCATCTTTTTTTATTGGGCGTTACGAAATATATGATTTTTAATAATGATGTGTGGGATATATTACCAAGAATCAAGCCTTCATGGGTGCCCAAGATCAAAAAAATTTTTCTTACCCATGGCATCAAGCTTTATGGGCCGGGCGTTTATATGCGGAACAGGGCCAATTCCTTTGATGCGATCCTGGTCAGTTCGGAAAAAGAAAAACAGATAATTCAATATGAATGGAATATCAAGCAGCCCTCCAAATTGATAGTTACAGGCCTTCCTCGATTTGATCAGTTGCTGGATGCAATTCCGAAAAAAGAGATTCTTTTCTGTCCGACCTGGAGAAAATCAATCGATAAAATGAATCATGAGCAGTTCATGATCACTGATTTTTTTCATACGATCGCAGACTTTTTGAAAGATGAGCGACTGATGTCGTTTCTCAAAGCCTGGGATTTTAAACTTGTGCTGCGGACCCATTTCCGTCTGGAAAAGTATATTTCCTGTTTTCAGGAGTATTTGAATGATCGGATAAAAATTGAAGACAGCGCAAGTGCGAGAAACCTTCAACAGGCCATGAAAGATTCCATGGTGCTGATTACGGATTATTCCAGCGTTTTTTGGGATATGGCATATATGCATCGGCCTGTGATACTTTACCAGTTTGACCGGGAGGCTTTTCTTGCGGAACGCGGGCTGCACGCTTTTGGAATTGAGGAATATCAGATGAAATTCGCGCGGGTGGCGAAGACAAGCGGCAACGTAATAGACCATCTTCAAAAAATCGGCGCCGCCGGATTTGCCCTGTCTCCGGATGAGGCAAGCAACGCAGATTGTTTTTTTGCCTGGCGGGACAGCAATAATTGTGAACGGCTTTATCATTATCTTTCTCCTTAATAAAATATATGCGGTGGTCTTTTTTCCGGAGCCGTGCCCTTAGGCCTTGGAGAAGCACTCGGAATCGGTGCTGGTGCGGATTTAAGAGGGGATTCACCCCGGATCTGATTACGAGCGATGTGTTTCTCTGTTCGGGTGTGGTCAGAGGGACAAATTTTGTGAAAGGCTTGATGTGAAAGATTCTATACCTATTTATGAAAATTTTTGGATGCCTGCTGCTGTGATTTGCCTCGCAGGCTTTCTATTCAATTTTATCGCTGTGTTTCCGGGTCTCATGTCACCGGATTCATTTTTCATGTATAATGAGGGGGTGGAATGGAAATTCAGTGACTATCACCATCCTTTCATAGGATTCCTTATGGGGCTTGGACGTTTCATCCGCGATGACCCTTCTCCTTATCTTTTTTTTCAGCTGTTCCTTTTTTGGGGCGGGATGTATATGTTTACCCTGGCGTTGCGCAATCAGGTCGGGGAATGGGCTATTATTGGCCCATTTATCGGCCTTCTACCTTTCAACCTTTCCTTGTCTGGCTACCTTCATAAAACGCCCCTGCTGACTGCTTGCTTTTTTTTCTCTTGTTCATGGCTTTTTTTATCTTATACCAAAAATAAAAAAATTGGTCTTATCCAAATCATTATTTTGACGCCAATTCTTTTTCTGGGTTCCGCCGTAAGGGGGTATTCTTACCCGGCAGCTCTTCCAATATTGGGCTTTATGGTTTGGATGTTTATAAAAAAAAGATCAAATACACGGTATGATATCGCATGGGCGACTGTTTTTTCTTTTTTATTGGTAATTTTGTTTATCGGACTAAATCATATTCTTGTATATGAGGTGCTGAACGCAAAAAAAACGTATAAATCTCAAATTATTTACACATTTGATATGGCTGCTATTAATGCTATGACAGGAAAAGCCTATGCGAGTGAATTTTTGAAAGAAAAGTTTAAAGACAGGACGGCCGTAAGGAAATTTTACGATGAAAAAATGAACACTGAAATATGGAGAATACATAATATTTACAAGTGGTCCTCTGACGCAGAAGATGTCAGTAAAAAGAAAATCGAATGGTTGCGGGCTGTATCAGATAACTTTTATACATACATAGAGCACAGAAAAAAAGTAATACTTAAAACCTTTGGGATCACCCATAAAATGGCTAGTGCTTTTAAGGGTTTTAGTGCTAAAAATAAAAACAATATCTACAATCTTGTGAAGTATGACACGGTGTTTTGGACTTTTTTTAAAATTTACGTTCATTCGGTTAAAGATGATTTTTTTATGCGGCCTTGGTTTTGGGCGCTGTTGAACATAATTTTTTCTGCCATAGGTTTTCTGCTCATTTTAATACCGCGTTATCGAGATTTGGCGATACCCCACTGCGTTATACTTTGGTCCGGGCTCTTATTATTAGCTCCTTATATCCTACTTTGCCTGAGTGCGGACAATAGGTTTACATACTGGATTACAGTAGCTACTTCTTTCGGGGGGGGGTGGTATCGCCACCATATTGATAGCCAGATTAAGAAAGGTTTATAAGATAACGGAATAACATCCATGTCCGGCCGGGCACAACGAACAATGAAAATTGGGCTACATACAACCTATTGAATTAAATAATAAATTTTTCATTTTCATATAAAACGATATGGAAATCCCGGCAGGCGATTGCTTTGTTGACAAAAGCAATTGAACTAAACCAACAGGATTCAAGATTATATATAGATGGGGCCGCTATATACGCAAAAATGGGCGAGCTTGCCCTGTCGGAAGACGGGCCTATTGG